>JBDTZD010000020.1:0-2924 GCA_040005335.1 Pyrinomonadaceae bacterium
ATTGAGTGGGAATAGAAGTTTACTTTGGAAATTATTTAGTAAGAATAAAGAATTCACTGATTATCCATTTTTGTTTTGAGCGTATTCTGCACATTCGGTGGCAAGTTTGAAAGCAGATTCAAGCCTGTTTTTTGTTCAATGTTGCGAACTGTAGTGCGATATTTACGCCAGTCGTCAGCTTTAATGCCGTTAACGTTTGGCATATCAGCCGCGATGACGCGAGCGTCGGCGGTTGTATTTGCGGCGTCATCAACTCCATTTGGCAAAACGATGATTATTTTCCAAAAGTTAGTCGGAATTGTCACTTTACCTTTGATTTTGCCTTTTTCGCCGTACATTCCGGCGATAATATAAAGTTCATTGCCTTGTCTGACCAGCTCTCGGCTGTAATTTTCCAAGTTTCCCCAGACATTGCGATTCAGATCACCGGTTTGCGGCGAGATATTAGTCATCAAAAATGTAGCGCTGTTGGCTTCGGGCGAGCCGGTGCGGTCGGCTGACGGACATAGATGTCCGCGGTCGTAACCGCTGCCAGTGTAATCGTTGGTCGCGACGCGGTAGAAACCCTTTGGCAGGCGGTCGTCTTGACGAAAATCATTGGCGCGGTCAGCCGCCCCAAAATCGGCTTGTGTAACAGTCCACGCCACCCAGTTTGCGGTTCCGCGCAGACGATTGTAAGACAGCGCATATTCCGAATTGACCATCAGAAAATTGTTGGCGTCTGATTGCGCGGCGTTGCTTGGATTGCCTAGCCGCAGATAGCGTTCGGTCGCTTCCTGAATTGATAAACTTGAAGCCGGTTTGGTTGTCCCGGGTTGGCGTTTTTTGCCGCGATTGCTGTTTTCCGGTTGCGTGACGTTGGCGTTTTCATTAGTCGGCGAAACGCGCTCGCGGACAAAGTTGTAGCAGGAGCGGCAACCGAAAACGACGACTGCGCCGACGATAACAACTATTGTTATCCACTGGCGAATGGTTAAACCGTAAACGCGACGGCGAACGTTGTTATTAGCCATGTTTTAAAGTTAAATTTATCCTCTAAAGAAACCGTTACGCGATTTTACGGCGAAAATCAGTTAAAATCGAATTGCGACAATGGAAAAATTACATCTGACCGGATTATCACTGCCAGAAGTTGCCGAATTTATCGAAAATCTTGGCGAGAAGAAGTTTCGCGCCCGTCAGATTTTTACGAATTTGCAGCGTCGCCGCGTGTTGTTTTTTGCCGAAATGACCGATTTGCCGAACGCTTTGAGAGAGAAGTTAAGCGAAGTTGCCATCACTACCAGATTAAAAGTTGAATCGCGCTACGTTTCCGCAGACGGAACGCGGCGCTTTTTATTCAAAACGCACGATAATTTTCCGGTCGAGGCTGTTTTCATTCCGACCGAAAATAGAGACACGATTTGCTTTTCGTCGCAATCTGGCTGCCCGCTTAAATGCGATTTTTGTCTGACCGCCAAACTGGGGCTGCTTCGAAATTTGACCGCCGGTGAAATTGTCGAACAAATTATCACGGTTTTAAATGACGTTTACGGCGCAGGGCAGGAAACACCGCACGGCACAAATCTCGTCGCCATGGGCGCGGGCGAGCCGTTTTTAAATTTTGAAAATCTGATGCAGGCTTTGCGCGTGATGGCTGACGAAAAAGGGCTTTTCATCGTTCCAAACCGCGTTACTGTTTCAACTGCGGGAATTGTTCCGAAAATTTACGAGCTGGCAAAAACTGAGGTGAGACCGCATTTAGCTGTTTCGCTATCTGCTCCAAACAACGAATTGCGCGATCATCTGATGCCGATCAATAAACGCTGGAATATCGAAGAATTGATGGCAGCTTGCAAAGAATTTGAAAAATCTCTGAAGCCGAACGAACGATTTACGTTTGAATACGTTTTGCTCGGCGGCGTCAATGATTCGGACGAACACGCTCGGCAACTGGCGAATCTGGTTAATCGCCACGATTTTCGGCACGTTAAAATCAATCTGATTCCGCACAATTCCGCTGAACCGCTCGAATATAAATCGTCGAGCCCGGAACAAATTGAGCGCTTCCAAGACATATTAACTGCAAAGGACGTAGATTCATTTGTGCGAACTCCGCGCGGACGCGATATTTATGCAGCGTGCGGACAATTGGCGGCAAAGAACGTGCCGAGTTTGGTGCAAATTGCCGTTTCAAACTAAAATCAAATCTCCCTCGTATTTTAATCAACATTATGAACAACAAAATTTTTGGGAAACTGTTTTTCTGTCTCGCTTTAATCTTCGGCGCATTTGTCTTCGAGGCACACGCGCAAGGCAGCGTTGATCTGAGCGGTTCAATCGGCAATGGCAAACTGCAAAAAGGCAAAACTGCAACGGCAACAATCGTGATGGACATTCCGGGCGGCTTGCATGTCAACACGAATCGTCCGGGCAATCAATACTCGATTCCGCTCAAAATTCGCGTGACGGGCGCGGGCTTAAAGCTTGGTGCGGTTAGCTATCCGCGCGGAACGACCAAAAAATTTAGTTTCTCCGAAGATACTCTCAACGTTTACGAAGGACGGACAACATTTCGCTTTCCGGTCACAATTCCGGCAAATTTCAAAGGCAACGCGGCAAAAATCAGCGTCGTCGCCAGTTACCAAAGCTGTACGGACGAAGTTTGCTATCGCCCACGCAGCGGCGAAGTAACCTTGAGCGCGGCGGTTAAGTAAATGTCACTCCAGCCTGCGTAAGCGGGCGGGTTTTGCCCAAGAATCTCATGAACCTATTTATTGGGCGACAAAGTTGTAAACAATAATGGTTGACATTTTAACTGGTTTGCCTGAAATCTTAGTTGGCGTATAACTTGATTTTAAAGCTGCTTCTTCGGAAACTTTGATCAGTGACTCGTCATCAGCACAACTTGTTTTGGTCTTAATCACCACGCCCTCTTCATCTAT
>JBDTZD010000310.1:0-9780 GCA_040005335.1 Pyrinomonadaceae bacterium
TTAATGCAATCCATATCTTCGCTGACATCCGTAAGTTAACTGATTCACAACAATTCTTGAACTCCTTCATGCCGCCTGCGTTATCTGGGGCGGCTTTTTTCTTTACAATTTTTAAGATTGAGATTATTTTCGGATGATGAAAAGCGCTGCTCGTTGTCGTGAAAAATTCCTGAGGTTTTTTCCAAAAGGTTTTGAGGATAAAAAAATGTCAATTGGGAACGCGGTTACAAATGGCAAGCGCACGAAAAATGGGATGCGCAATTAAACCGTGCCGAATATCAATCGCTTTTACGAAAGAATGAATTTATCGAGATTGCCAGCCGCGCCGTAAAAATAGAAAAAGCGGCTGATTGGTGTATATTGAGGTTATGAGCAAAATTAAAGTTATTGGAAACAAAGAAGGTCAAATCAAAGCTTATCTTGACGACAAGGAAATCTCAGTTCTTCAAGCTATTGCTATGTTAGTTAAAGAAACTGAGGGACATTTTGAATCAAGTGAGGATTCAATTCTCGACTCTGAAATAATCGGCTAATTGCTTTTGAAAACCCCAGCTTACTTCATCCAACGTATTGGCGGTAATTGAGATAAAAATGAGGACTTTATAATTTCTCAAGACGCGCAGAGCCTTCTCTTTTTCAACCTTACCTGTAGTTTCAACTGGCATTATCGTTGTTGAAATCGGAGTTGATGCGGCAATACTTGGCATTGGTGTTGCCGGTATCAGCTTATCGCGTAAGTGCGGTTACATTTAGGACAGCTTTTCACTTCAAACCTCGATTAATAATTTTGATTGCCCTATCAAAGCGAAAGTATTTTCAAACAAAGTTAAAACGCCGATAGAGGTGATAATATGAACAATTCCTGAGATTATCATGTTTATTATCGTCAATTCGATTTTTGCGCTTTATCCATTACAACGAGAGATAAAGCCCCTTTCTCGGATTTAGGGAGTGAAATTGAGACCAGTAAATGAGTCGAACGGCGGTTTTATTTATCTGGCAACTCTTGTAAAAGACGTGCATCCAAGTTAGCCTTGGGGGTGATATTTATGATAAATAAACACAACAAGGGAGCGGCTGAGTAAGCCTTTCCCAATTAAGTCAATAAAAACAGCGTTCTCTACAGAACGCTGTTTTTGTTTTTAGAAACGCCTGCCAATTCTTTTGAGTTTATCCGTCAACAGTTACTTTTGATTTCCAGATGACCTTGCTCCTGAAATTGAGGCACTGATTCCAGTGGATAAACTACCTTCTCTGAAATAAATTAAGCCGCATTTGGCTGAGATCAATTTATTTCTTTTAAAGTTGTCTCGATTTTTTCGGCTTGGAGCAAATCGAAAGCAGGGTTTGTCCGGACAGCTTTTTCTAAAAATTGTTTCGCAGTTTGTTTGTTGCCGAGCGCGTTTTCAATCATTCCGGCGTGATAAAACAGCCGTGCATCGCGCGTTCCAAGCTTTAACGCTTCTTTGATTGCTGCTTGGGCTTCGACTAACTTGCCAGCTTTAAGTGCAGTCCAGGCTACTGCGTCCGCGCCATAGATATCGCGCCGAGTTTCATATTCTTTGGCAGCATTGGCGTAGGCTTCCTCAGGTTTGAGATCATGATCGGCGTCGAAAAGCGCAAGTTGGCGGTTGTAAAGCGTACCGCCGGCAGCGCTCAGGGTCGCTATTTTTTCGACGAGCGCATATTGTGTGGCGGCATCTTGTTCGCGCGCCGAGAGCTTGTACAAATCTCCGAGAGCGGCAGCGAAAGTTGGGTCAGGTAAAATGCGGACGACTTTTTCGTAAAGTTCGACTGCTCCCTGCAAATCGCCGCGAGCCGCGCGGACGCGCCCGAGCGAAGCTAACGCCCGAAAATAATCCGGATACACTTTCAGCGCGTCACGAAAAGACTGCTCTGCGGCTTTATAATCGCCGACAGCAAAAGCGGTTTCGCCCAAGTGCCAATGACACATAGCGACGGTTTCGCGCGGTGGTTCGACCATTTTTAGGGTTAATTTGAGTGCGGTTGAGTAATGCCGAGTCGCGTCATCAGTTTTCCCGTGCAGGAAAGCCAGCCGAGCCAGCCGTTGTTCAATTGCGACCTGCGTCAGAGTTTGAATACCGCCAAATTTTTCCATTTCCCGAAAAGCGGCGGCAGCTTCATCGTATTGTCCCAATTCGAGCAGCGCGTCGGCGAGCGTTTGATACGTGTAACCTTTGTTCGGGTCTAGTTCAATTAGTTTTTGGGCGTGGTCGCGCGCAGCAGCGAAATTGTGCGATGAATATTCGACTTGCGCGAGGAGAACTAATCCGCCTTTGTTTTTTTCGGCGGGTAGAATCTCCAGCGAAGCGTGAGCGGCGCGCGATGCCAAATCCAAATAGGTCACATCTCCGGTTTCGCGCATTCGATTCAGATATTCGGAAGCAAGTTTGTTATACGCGATAAAATCTTCGGGATCACTTTTTATCCGATTTTCGAGAAAACGGATTGTGTCGTTAACAGCAACGGGAGGTGCGGGAGATACGGCGGGAACTTTCAAATTTGAGATCGCTTGGCTTTGATTACAAGCATTCAGAATTAACGCAGTGAAAATTAGCCCAGCCAAGCGAATGGATCCTGCTCTTTTCATCGCGATTCCTCCCAGGTAATCAAAAGCAAAAAGGCTCTGCTCAAATCAAAATCGAGCAGAGCCTTTAAATCAATTAATTTTGCGTGTTATCAACTGCGGGATTTTCCAGCGGTTGATTCGGCGGCGCGAAAAACGGGAATGTGCTGCCGAGCGGAACCTCGTTGCTGTTTACGTTGTCGCCGTTTAAGATGGCTTGGTTGGTGACAAAATAAGTTAAGACATCAACTGTATCATCACCCGGCCGGCGACCGTTTGGAAAGCCCGTGTAATTGGGTGTTGTAGCTCTTTCGCCAAACCCGAGACTGGTGTTCGGGGTTGCCGTGTTGAGCCGTAAATAATCGCCATTGGCAACAGCGACACTCGCCAAAACGCCGATGTTTGCTTGATTGGTGCCAAGCGCGGTCAATGTAGCAACGATATCGCCCGCGAAAACACCATTCGCATCATCAACTGGTGTGGAGGCGTTGTATTCGTTTTTGCGTGGAAAAGGAATCAAAAGCGTGTTAACGGCGGGCGTTGCCATCCGGTCAACTTGAACGTAATCTCCGCTTGCCACGACTTCACCAGTGTTTTGACGGAATGTGGAGCGTTGTCGCAATGTCACGCCATTGACTCCGATGACGCTACCCGAGGAACCACGCAGCAATGAAGCAGGAACTGACAACGCAATCATATGGATGTTGTAACCGGCAAAGCTATCTCGTGCGCGTTGCAGTCGGGTTGGGTCGGGAGTGCCGCCTAAAACAGATGAGACAAAGCGGTTGAAGCCCACAATATCAAAATAAAACGGATCATCCGTCAATCCGGCAAAAAAAGAAATGCGGCTAAAAGGGTCAGTCGTAACGACGAACGGATTCGCCGTCGGATTAAGGGTCTGCACCGTTGTCGGCGCAGTAAATTGTCCGAAAGGCGGAGCGCCGCGTCGGAATCCTTTTGGAAGATTAATAACTGCCGTTTGCGGTGCGCTACGGGAAGTTTGCGGCGAGAAAGTGACATCAATCGTCAAATCCGCAACTGCATCACCAGTGTTTTCGATTTCGAATCGGTACAAAACATCGGGCGAGAAAAAGCTAAGGTTCAGTAATTCCGATGGTACGATAAATCCTTCGACGTCCATTGCCAAGATGACTTTTGAATTGTCATTCGGATCGAGAAAGGCAAATACATCACCGATGTCGGCACCGGGGTCGCCAGCAACCGAAGTTGAATCGGCGTGGTCTGCAGCTTTGACTTGAGACAGCGGCGCTAAGAAAGTTACAACCATTAACGCCAACGTAAAAACCGTGATTGCCATTTTTTTGGCTTTCAAATAAAACATAGAATCCTCCGTTTTGCTGATATTGAAAGATGACTGCTTGATCCCTGCTGGAAAACTAATAACTAACGAAGCACATTTATTTTGAAGATGATATATGAAAAGCAACAAGAAACCAATGAATTTAGGTTTCCTGTTTAGCGTTTTTCGCAGATAGCCAAAACAATGTTGCCGGGTTGCAGCCTAAGCTAACTTAAAATTTGGTCACAGCGTCAGAAAATGTAATCGGAGCTTGTTCTGAGCTTATTTACTGCAAAATTATTGCCAAACGCCACGCGATTAAATGTCAGTCAATGCGCTAAAAAGCGAGAATTAACTATTATTTTGCTTCCTATACGGCGGCTTTGCAAAAGAATGTGCTCTATACTCCACTTTCCTAATCTCTAACTCATGCCAAAACTACGTCTGACAACTCAATATTGGATTTAACTTTTCAGAACTATTTGCTGCAGCGCCAAAACAAAGCTTCTTTTGATTCCCTACTGGTTAGCAAAGTTATAAGGTAAAACAAATACGGCTTAAAATATCTTTGCAGATTTCATCAGAATTTTGACTTACAACAAATGAGACGGTCTTTCCGAAGCGGGAACACTTTATCGCTTTAGAAACGCAAAAGTGTTCCCGCGAATCTAAACAGTTGCGATCCCAGTTACAGCTTCTTCAGGTGCGGGCGGAAAGATTTTGTTTTCGAGCCGCTCAACCTCAGCACGAGTTTCCGCTAGAAGTTCCGAAATATCTAAAAAGGTCTGGTCATGATTGGCAAAGTCAGCCTCACCGGAGCTTTTGACGGCTTGGGCGCGTTCGAGCGCGGCGAGCGAGGCAGTGCGGTCTTGTTGATAGCCCGTTTCGATTTGTTGTTCGAGTTTGGTCGCAATGTTTATGTAAGTTTCCCGCACTTCATCAATAATATTCTGCCGCAACTCCGGCAAAGACTCTTGGAGATGCTTTTGAAAATGCTGTATTTCGCCGCTCCCTTGTTGCTTTTTAAAAAGCAATTTGCTGCCAATTTTGATCAGGTCAGCGACGGGCGCAATTCCAAGAACGGCAAAAACGGAAGCCACCGTATCAAAACCCGACCAAGCCGAACCGCTCGCAGTTGCAGCAGCAACTTTGCGGTTTTCGAGATTAATTTGTGTCACTTCATCGGCATCTCCTTCAATTGCCAGCTGCGCTCTCTTGGCGCTTTCCATAATTGCATCGCTGTGAGCTTCAACACAGGAATTAAGGGCGGTGCGAATCGCATCGGTTAAAAAAAACGAGAAATGCTTTTGCACTTCATCTACATCGAAAGATGAAAGATTATTGACTGTTTCGCGTTCGGTACGATCTAAAAATACGCTCACCCAACCCACAGCTTCTTCGCCGAGAGCTGAAATTTCATTGCGCATTTGGGTTTTATGGGCTGCAACGCGTTGAGCAAGTTCGGAATTATCATCGCTCAAATCCGTGACTGCCTGCGAGAGTTTGGCTTGGTCCTGCTGCATCGCGCCGCGCAGCAGATTGGTTGAACGTTCGACTTCGCCCGCCGCTCGTTTGAGCAAATCACAGGCACGGTCAAGCTGAATCAAATCCCGGTCAAGCAAAACCGATTCCTGCAAAGTGTCGCGGAAACTTTGAAAATTGGCAGCCAGCATTTCCGCTCGTTCCGGGTTCGGGCGCTGCACATTTTGCAGGCGGCAAACTTCGTCCAGCGCACTAAGGCCGAAAACTTGCGAGTTCGGGAAAAGCCTGCCGACTTTTGCGGAAATTAAGTTTAAAACGCGGCTCGTCTCGTCTTCGTTGCGGGCAAAATCGAGCATGTTGACAACGAAAATCAGCTTTGAAAAATCCGCCGGTTTGAGCGATAGCCGCAAGAAATTTTCCTCTGTTTCGGAAAGCGGCGAAAGAGCTGAAACGAGAAAAATAATCGCGTCCGCCTTTTGGAGATATTCCTGGACTTGTCTATCGAATTGGTTTAAAACGTCGCCCATGCCGGGCGTGTCAACCAATTGAACGCCGCGCAGCCATTCGATTGGAGCTTTGATTTCGAGATGATCAACCGGCTGGCGCTTTTGTTCCAGAGTTTCGACCAGGGGGAGCAAAGTGTCGGCGGCGAGTTCGTTAATGGCTAGCGGAACGCGTCCTCCGTCAATCAAACACGCTTGCGCGGAGAGCGTCTCGCCAAACTCGATTTCATTAATCGTGACGGTTTCAGGCGTCACGTTGGTCGTTGCTACGCTCATTTCCAACAATGCATTAACGAGCGTTGATTTGCCGCGTTTAAAATCGCCCATCACGACGAGCCGGAAGTCGCCGTTGAGCCGTGTGCGAATGCGGTTTTCGGTGAGACGAAACTTTTTCATCAACTCGTGACCGAGCAATTTTGCCCCGTCGCCCGTTTGCAGGCGCGTCGCTAATTCATTGAGAGTAGTGAGAAACTCCTGTTTGAGCTCTTTTGGATCGTAACGAATAAATCTTTTTGTTAAATCCAAAACATCGGGATTTTGCAGCGAATCCGGAGAGAAAGTTTGGGTCGGAGTTTCTTCTGCATCCGGCTGAACGTTGGAGCTGTCGGCATTAGGTTCGTTTATTTCTGACATTTTGTTTCAATCTCCTTATAAAACCCTGATTTGTTGGGCGCATTCGGCATCAACTTCGGCGTGTGTCCGTTCCGGCTTGGTCGAGCGCATTTCGGGGCGCCATTTATACAAAACGTCGCATTCGCTGAACAATTCCAACGCCTTGAGCCGTTTCGGGATCAACGGGTGCGATGCCGTCAACTCCATTAAGCGGAGCGGCGTGGCTTGTGTCCGCTGCATCTGTTTAATAAGTTCGTCAACATTGATTTTCCCGTAAGCCGTCCCGCCGCCCGTGGCGAGTTTCGCGAGCCCGGTTTGTCCAGCGTAGATTGATCCAACGCAGATTGCTCCGGCGCGGTCACAGGTTACTTCCGCCGCGCGGCTCCAATGCTTGAAAAATAATCCCAAAGCGCCGGAAGCGATTTTTACCACGGCTTGCAAACCCGGAATGGTCGAAGCTATCACGCTCATCGCCGGATTAGACAAAATTTCAGCCGCCGTGTTGTAAACCGAATGCAGATTATGAATATGCCCGCACTCATGTCCCATGATGAACTTGAGTTCATCGTAAGTTGTCATTTCAATGAGCGAAGAGTGAACGACAATCATGTCAGCCGACTGGCTCGAAGCGTATGTATAGGCGTTCGGCACAGGGTCAAATTTGACGAAGATTTCCGGCACGCCAATCCCGAGCGTGTGCGAGCAATCCTGTACCATTTCATAGATTTCCGGATATTGTTTGGGCGTTACGGCGACACCGCTCATCAACATAATTTGCTTTTTGAAAGACAAACTCGCTGATGCGATGGCTTGCGCCAGATAGCGCACGGGCGGAATCGCGGCCAGTTTGCGCCGTAATTGCTGGTCGAGCGAAAAAGCATAATCGGGAATTCCGTTAATGAGATGAACGGACAATTCACGATGACGCTCGTCCAAATATTTTTGAAAATTCAAATTGACTTCGGTAGTTGGGTTACCGCTTAAATCGAGGGCTAAAGTATCAGTAGTCATCTCAGATTTCCTTTATTTTATGTGCGGAGTTGGCGCATTATCGCGCCTTTCAAGTTAATGCAGTTGCGCTGACAGAATGGTTGAACCGACCATGCGCAATTGCTAAACTGCGGTCACCTGCAGCAGCAAATCGTTGAGTTTTTCGGCGCGTCTCTTTATTATGAGCGTCTCACGGCGCATTTTGAAAAGTTGTTGCCGTTCGGTTTCGCTCAAAATTTCGTTACGCTCGCGTTTGGAGCGCAGTTCGGACAAAGTTTTTTCAGTATCGTTCAAAGTAGCTTCGACTTCGCTATGAATCTTGGATTTCAGATCGTTAAAAGCGTTATCAACTTCGGCAATAATTTTTTGTTCGACGCTTTGGGCGTTAATTTGTTGTTCGAGATTTTCGAGCATTTTAAGTTTGAAATTTTCGCGGAATTTTTTGACACTTTCTCCGCCAAAAATTTTGCGCGAAATCCATGCTCCGGCCGGGAGAGCGGCAAGCGTTCCAACAATCAAGAGCGGCAAGACCAGAAAAGTTCCGGCAACCAGCCCGGCGGCAATTAAAGTTCCGACACCGATGCCGATGCTTGCGCCCGCTCCGGCCGCCGCGCCTTTCCATCCGGCGACTTTGTATCCGGTGTAAGCCCCGCCGAAACCGAAAATCGTGGCGACGATGCCGACTCCCTGTGTTAAAGTCGTGTCTTGAATTTCCATGCTTTCGCCGCCGAAACGTCCTTCAATCTGGCTCGACATTGTATTCATCGCGTCAGAAAAATCCGTCCAGCGCATTGCCTCTGCCGCGACTCCGCGCTGCACCACAAGCTGAATTTTTTCGAGCTGTTTTTGCGTGGAAGTTTGGACAGCGGCTTGAATTTCGGCGTTTAAACGTCCGGCCAAACGAGTGATAGCGGCTTGATTCGCAACATCCTCCTCCGAAATCTGAGCATTTTCGATGACGTCAAGCGCGGTCGCTTTGATGGCTTCGTCGAGCTGCCCGACAAGGGGTTTTACCTCAAATTCGACGTGTCTCGCGGTTTCATCAACCCGCTTCATTTCCGCGTCTTTGCGCTGTCGCAGCTCTTCGATTTGTTTAAAAGTTTTATCGTAAGCGGAGTCAAAATCGCTCGAGTGCATTTGGAGCGCGCCTTCGCGAATTTTAAAGGTCGAAAGAATCTCGCTCGAAGCCGATAAGAGACGGTTGGTGGGAACTTGCAGGAAAATCGCGCCGCGTTCTTCGGACAAAAATCTTTCGAGCGCGTTCTCGAAGACGTCAAAACGGCTTGTTACGAGCAAAGCGGCATCAGCTTTTTCTTTCGCCTGCAAAGCTTGCCAGGCGGAAATCGGAAAAACGCGCGGCTCACCGATTTTTCTCAAATAAACTTCGTATTCTTCGCTTTCCGCCCCAAATTGTTCCGCCGCACGTTTGATAACATATTTGCGAATCCGGTCTTTAATTGCTTTGACTACGCGGTCAGCATCTTCGGGACGGTTAAGACGGTCAATTGCTGTGACGATAAAAATCACCCGCCCCAAATCGCTCGTTAAAAGTTTGTCTTCGAGAAAAGCTCGTTCGTATTCCGAAAACGGTGACTGCGCCATAATTACCAAAACCGCCGCATCAACGTGAGGCAGCACCGATAAAGTAACATCCGTCATTGTCGCATCGTCGTTAAGTCCGGGCGTGTCTATAATTTCAACGTTATTCTGACAATATGGAATCGGATAACTGACAACCGCTTCTTTGACTTTAGTCGCCATTTCTTCGGATTCATCCGTCAGTTTGGTCACGTAATCCTGCAATTTGTTGATTTCAACTTGATCTTCAGTGCCGTCTTTGAACTTAATGAGAACTCCGGGTTTGACACCGTAAGTCACTCTGTTAAGCGTTGCCGAACACGGCAGAATGTCGGACGGCAGGATGTCTTTGCCAAGCAGAGCATTGATAAAAGTTGACTTGCCACGCTTAAACTCGCCGACGACGGCGATAGAAAAGCTATTTTCTTCGACCCGCTTCATCATGTCTTGAACGAGCGCGGACGCGTTTTGCATTTTGAGTTCGGTTGCCGTTTCCATCAATTGCCGCAAATCGCCGGCGACCACGTTAACCGTCTTTTTATAATCGCTAAAAGAATTGAGCGAAGACGGTATTGTTCCTTCAATCTCACGTTCGATTTCGGCTTCGTCAATTTCAGGAATTTTAATGGCAGGACGTTCAATCTGCGGCGCGGCCTCCACACTCGAGCTTCCGTTTGTCTCCATCGTAACTGCCAGATTTACTTCTGTTTCCGCAATAATTGCGGCAT
>JBDTZD010000290.1:0-2914 GCA_040005335.1 Pyrinomonadaceae bacterium
CACAGACGGCGGCGCAAACGGCAAGAGAAACGAAAATCGGATTTGATGAAGCTTTTACGCTTTATCACCGAACAGTTTTTCGTGTCGCTCGCGGTGTCGTCACCGATTCCGCGCTCGCCGAAGATGTAACGCAGGAAGTATTTCTGCGGCTTTACAAAAATCTGGAAACGGCGCCAACTGACGATTTGTTAAAGGCGTGGCTGATTCGAGTCACAATAAACACGGCGAGAAATGCCCTGCGCGGCAATTCTCGTACAACTAGACGGGAAGATGCGTACTTCAAAGAAGCAGAGGAATATGCTGTTGCCGAACCGGAGCTTGATTATGAGCGCCATGTGCAAATCGAAACGGTACGGCGGGCGCTTGATAAAGTTAAGGAACCTCTACGGAGTTGCTTAATGCTGAAGCAGCAAGGTTTATCTTATAAGGAAATTGCCGGTGCGCTTAGTCTTAACGAAACGAGCATAGGAACTTTTGTAGCTCGCGCTCGCAAAGAATTTTTACGTTTTTACGGAAAAATCGGACATGATTCCAAATTTTAAATTCTACATTTCAATGTAGAATTCCGAATCTGGAACTAAAATTTAGAATGAAACACTTAAACGAAGCGACAATTCAAGCTTTTCTGGACGCCGAACTGACGGAAGAAGCGATGGAACGAGCAACGCAGCATTTCGCAGTGTGCGAGAGCTGCACTAAGATTCTTATTAAAGCTGAAGCAGAACTGACAGAAATTAACTTTGCGTTTAGCGCGCAAGTCTCCTCGCCTGTTCCTTCGCAACGCATCTGGGCGCGCATCGAAAACGAGATTGACTTTTTAGGCGCGTCAAACGGAAACCCGATAAAAGCTGAAACCAAATCGTTTTGGCAGCAGTGGGCGACGTTTCTTTCGCCCGCTCAAATCGCTTTTGCGGGCGGTTTAGCTGCCGTCGTCTTGATTTCGCTTTTTGCTTTACAAGTTTTACAGCAGACTGTATCTCAGACAGACTATATTGCTGCTCATAATTCAAATTCCAATTCCAAAATCTCAAATACCGAACCGACCGAAAACGCTGTCATATTTCCAACACCCTCAGTTGAAGAACCGACTTTAGTAAAATTGCCCCTCACGTCGCCGCGTTTAAACAAGGTTTTATATCAGCCAAAAAAAGTAAACAGACCAGAAGCTCAAAACCCAAAACCCAAAACCCAAAACCCAAAATCTTTGGACGTTTTGCCTGAAGAACACGATTATTTAAATTCGATTGCGCAACTTTCCAAAGCGGTTGAAACAAGCGACGAGTTTGTCATGCGCCCAAGTTTCCGCGTTGATTATGAGCGAAATCTGGCGGTTATGGACGGAGCTATATCTGCAATGCAAAAACAGGTCAGACGCAACCCGAAAGATGAAAATGCCAAACGCATTTTGTTTGCCTCATACGAAAATAAAATTGAATTGCTCAATACGGTTGCCGAAAAATCGCAAATGATTGCTTCGCTGCGCTAATTGATTTAATGAAGAAATTTTTTACACGATTAAGTTTATTGCTGATGTTTGGAGGAGCCGCAAATTTTGCGGCTTTCTCGCAAACCGAAAAGGCTATTGAAACCGCTGCCAAGGTGAGCGTTTCGTTTTGCGTCGCGTCGGGCGACGTTAAAGTTCGTGGTTGGGAACGCAACGAAGTCCGCGTCTGGATCGAGGGAGGCGGCACCGCCAATTTTAAAGTTAAGGAACGCGACCCGCAAAATAAACCAGTTTGGCTATTTGTGCTCGGCAGCAGCAACGATCCCAAAAAATACGATGAATGTTTGCGCGGTGAAAATATCGAAATCGAATTGCCTTACAGCGCATCGGTTGGAATTAAGAGTCCTAATTCAAATGGCAGCAGTTTCGCCGTAGATTCGATTGCTAAAGCCGTTGTCATCAATATTGACAGCGACGTTCAGCTTCGCAACATAACGCAGGAAATAGAGGTTTCCAGCCTTTCGGGGAACGTTGCTGCAGAGGATTCAAAGGGCAAAATCCTGATCAAAACTTTTGGCGGCGACATCGCTGCATTTCGCCTCTCTCCAAACGATTTCAGCGATACTCTTAAACTAGCCAGCACGAGCGGCAGCATCGTGATGCGAGACATCACTCACAAAAATATCGAGGCTGTTTCGACAAATGGCGAGCTATCTATTTACAATTCTCTTGTACGCGGCGGCAGTTATAATTTCAACACAACCAACGGAGTAGTGACGCTCCAACTGCCCGCCGATTTTCCGTTTCAAATTCGCGCCACGCTAAACGCGGGTGGTAATTTTCAAAACGATTTTCCAATCAAATTCAATATGACCAGCGTTCCGGGTCAATCGCGCCTTATTACAGGTTCAAACGGGGCGGGCGACACCTCGATAAATCTCACTACTTTCAACGGAATGCTGCGTCTGAGAAAGAAATAAAGCAAAAATCTTTTTTACTTAACGGTGTTTTTCCAAGTCGTCAAAATCACTTCTATTTGCGGAAATTTGATTGGCAGCCATAAACATCAAGCCGAAATTATTTGCCGCTAGAAGGTCTTGCCTTAACTTGCGTTCCGCCTCAACGTTTTAACCCAGCAATTCACACATCACTCGTTTTGTATTTTGCCGAACGAAAACGCCCCTTTGCAGACAAAAATGTCCAGTTGGCATAATACATTCCCGGCAAAATATCGCTCCAGCTGTTTTGAGATTATTCTTACGCTTAATGACAAAACATTGTATCGAGACAATTAATCTGACGCATAAATTTTCAAACGATGAGGTTGCTTTAAACGCGGTTAATCTTCAGGTGATTGAAAACAGTATTTACGGTTTTTTAGGTCCCAACGGCGCAGGTAAAACTACTACTCTAAAGTTGATTTTGGGTTTGCTCAAAAAACAGCATGGTGAGATTACGGTTTTCGGGAAA
>JBDTZD010000137.1:0-2896 GCA_040005335.1 Pyrinomonadaceae bacterium
GTGAGACTGTGAGAACAGGCTCAGGTGGGTTCGATTCCCACACGCTTCCGCCAAACCAATTTTGGATTTTAGATTTTGGATTTTGGATTGACAAGGTAATGAACGAGCAGGAATTCAAAGACCGGACTAAAAAATTAGCGTTGCGGATTATTCGTCTAATTGAAGCATTACCAAATACGACAACAGCAAATATTATTGGAAAGCAATTACTGCGTTCCGCAACTTCAGTTGGCGCAAATTATCGCGCCGCGTGTCGAGGTAAATCCGCAGCGGACGTTTTGCATAAACTTGCTATCGTTGAGGAAGAAGCCGATGAAAGTTTGTACTGGCTGGAATTATTAACTGATTCCGGTATTATGCCCGAAAATAAACTTGCGGAATTAAAAAACGAAATGAACGAGATTGTTTCAATGATTGTGGCTTCAATAAAAACGTTGCGTCAAAAGCAAATCCAAAATCCAAAATCCAAAATCCAAAATCAATGAAAGATTGGGTAGCGTTGAACATGACGCCGGGTGTGGGACCGAGAGCGGCGACAAAGCTGCTTGAACGTTTTGGTTCGGCTGAAGCCGTATTTGGCGCAAAACGCAGTGAATTAGAAGGTTTGCGTTTGCGTCCTGAAACAATCGAAAGTTTAATCAAAAAGGAATTTCAAGATAAAGCTGACGAAGAAATCAAAAGGGTTAGAGATTTGGGCGGAGACGTTTTGGTTTTGGACGATGGCGTTTACCCACAGCTTTTGCGTGAAATTGACGATCCGCCGATTGTGCTTTACGTTAAGGGAGCGTGGAGTGAATGTTTCGACGCTCCCTGCGTCGGATTTGTCGGTTCGCGCCGCGCTTCGACTTATGGCGTCAACGCTTCGCAAATGCTGGCACGAGATTTGGCGAAAAAAGGCGTCTGTATTGTTTCGGGTTTAGCAAGAGGAATTGACGCGGCGGCGCATCGCGGAGCAGTCGAAACCGGCGGCAAAACAATCGCCGTCCTAGGAACCGGTATTGATGAAGTTTATCCAAAAGAAAATAAAGCTCTCCTCAGTGAAATTATAGAATCAGGCGGAGCGATTGTTTCACAATTTCCGCTCGAAACGCCTCCTTTGCCGGAAAATTTTCCGTATCGCAACCGTATTATATCGGGTTTGAGCCTCGGCGTGGTAATAGTTGAAGCCACAGAGCGGAGCGGTTCGCTGATCACGGCGCGGCTGGCCATTGAACAAAATAGAGAAGTTTTTGCCGTACCCGGCAATATCACTTCGCGCAATTCGTTTGGCACAAATTATTTGATTAAGTCGGCGGGAGCCAAACTCATTCAGCAATGGCAGGATATCGCTGCCGAAATGCCGCAGGAAATCGCCGCACAATTGCTGCCACCGGAAACGACAAACGAGGCATCTAAACAAGCAAAACCGCAATCAGAACTTGTTCCGGCAGATTTGACCGAAAACGAACGTCAGATTTGGCGGTTGCTTTCGGCAGATGAAGCAAAACAAATTGATGATTTACAAATTGAGAGCGGATTATCATTTGGCGACTTAAATGTTGCTCTGCTCGGTCTCGAAATGCGCGAATTAATTCGTGTTCTGCCCGGCAAATGTTTTGCGAGAAAGATTTAAACGCGGGCGGGTGTTTTATGAGTGACGCAAAGTTAGTTCAAATCAGCAGACGCGAAAAATTTGCAGAAGATGAATTTTGGACGATGATGTCCGCGCTCTATGAGCAACAACGGAAGAAATTTTTGCAGCCGCAATTGCCAATTGAAGATTTGCCATCAAAAGTAGCAAAAAATTTTGTCACGCCGCCGGACGCGCCCGTTCCTGATTGTTTGACCTGCGGAGCGTGCTGCACGTTTTTATTTGTGGTTGGTCTTAATCCGACCGACCAGGTACCTGCGGAAAATGTTTGGGATGTGACGCAGAGATCAAAAGAGAATCAAGAAATCGTCATTGACCGTTTCCTGCGGCGCGATGAAGAAACGCTGCATTGCACGGCATTGGATACTACTGAAAGCAATCGAGCGGTCTGCCGGATTTATGAACAACGTCCACGTCCATGCCATAACTTTGAAGCGGGAAGCGATAAATGTCATGGTTTGCGGCGTCTGTACGGATTTGAGCCTGCTCTAACGCTGATGGAAATGTTTAGTGCTGTGCAATTTCTTGAGGCAAAAGCCGCTACACCTATTTCACCGGCAAAGATTCGCCGAGTGAAAATAGTTGAAAATGCGGAATCAGACGAATTAACAATTATGGCTGTGACTGAAGACAGTTTAAATCAGCCGCTTCACAGTTTTGACCCAAACCGCGAATTTTGGATGCAGTTTGAGTTTGCGGGTTTAACGCTCGCCGCCGCGCGAGATTTGATTGATTCTCGCACCAATGCGCTAAAACGTGACTAAATTTTAAATATTAAATCTAATTTCTAAACGATCCTATAAAAATGTCGAAAAATCTCGTTATTGTCGAATCGCCTGCGAAGGCGAAAACCATTAATAAATATCTCGGAAAAGACTATTTAGTTCTTGCTTCGATTGGGCATATCAAAGATTTGCCATCGAAAGGTTTGGGCGTAGATATCGAAAACGATTTTGAGCCGACTTATGAAGTCATTCCCGACACGAAAAAACGTAACAATAAAAAAACGGTTGCGGATTTGAAAAAAGCCGCGAAGGAAGCCGAGACGATTTTCCTAGCCGCCGATCCCGACCGCGAGGGCGAAGCGATTTGCCAGCACTTGGCAGAAGAAATTGTCCCGAAGCGCCCCGCCAAACCCGTCTTTCGCGTTATGTTCAACGAAATCACCAAAAACGCCATCAAGGATGCTTTTAAAGACCCCAAGCAGATCAACAAAAATCTGGTTGATTCGCAACAGGCAAGGCGCATTTTAGACCGGCTCGTCGG
>JBDTZD010000214.1:0-9663 GCA_040005335.1 Pyrinomonadaceae bacterium
AGCGGAACGCACTTTGTCACGCCACGCTCTATCCAGGGACAAATTGGAATTGTTTTCTGATTATCAGCAAATATCCTTCGACTAAGGATATTTGCTGATCCTTTAACACTGTTGCTCATTACAATACCGTTTAAAGAAAATGGCTAGCACAACGGCTGCGATTCCCCCGGCAATGGCAACTCCAATACCGATTTTCGCTCCCTTTGATAAGCCGCTGCCTTTTACTTGCGCGACATCGCGGTAAGCGACTGAGGTGATTTGTTTGGTTTTTGAATCTGTCAGACTAAATGAATTTTCACCTGCTTGACTAATGTAACCTTCTATTTTCGTTCCATCCAGCATTTTCACTTTGATACGGTGATTTCCGCCCGTCCCGCGCCTGAGAACATTTGCTTTAATCTTTGCGATGGCTGAAGCGTTATTTTCCGTTCTATTTTGTCCTGAAATGAGCGAGGAATTGGTGGTTATCACCAGCAAGCAGATAACTGCAAAAGTTAACCATTTCTTAATCATAACTTCTCCTGTGTTGTTTTACTTTCTTGGATTTTAAACTTAATTTTATTAGTTTGAGTAAAAAAAAATACTTCAGACAAAATAATTTTCCCTTTGCCTGGAATTGAATTTATTGCACAACACAGATGCTTTCCATTGCTGGAGTATATCTGCTTTCGCTTTAAAACTTGTTTGATAAATCTGAAAATCTATTGTTCCGGTTCAATCGGAGCAGACTGTTCGTGATTATATTTGAGCAGTTTGCTCCGATTGAAAACTCAGTCAGTAATTAAGGAACCAGAGCCGCTCCAACCGGAATGTCGCCGTTTTGCCCAAACTGAGAAGAGCCGAATTGACCATTTGAGCTTTTTAAGAAGAAATAATCGCCGCTCGAAGGTCTCCAGACAGCAATGTCGGTCTTTCCGTCTTTGTCGTAATCCCCGGCCACAGGTTTATCGCCGGTTGACCCGAATGGAACCCCGACAAATTGATTGTTCGAGCTGTTCAAAATAAACCACTCACCGGTTGATTGCCGGAAAACAGCCAGATCATTACGTGAGTCGCCGTCAAAATCTCCGTCAACCGGAAGATCACCGTTAGCGCCGAACTGCACGCCAGTGAAGGTGTTTGAGCCGCTGTTCAAAATAAACCAACTGCCTATTGAAGGACGAAACACTGCAAAATCAGCCGTGCCGTCTCCGTCGAAATCGGATTCATGATGCTCAGTGGCGCGAGGTTCACCATAGATAAAATCGTCCATTGCAACTGCATCAACGCCGTTTGTTCCGTCAATATTGCCAGCCGCGAGCCTGTCCGTGCCGCTGACAATCTGCACTGACGCGATACGCTCGCCTGCATTGAAGGAAACGCCGACAAATGAAAGTCCGCCGTTGGCAGCTGCCGGAGCCAGAAAGCCGGGCGAAAGCAAGTTTCCGGCTTGGTCGTAGCAGAGGATTCTGGCATTTCCCGTTACGTCAACATCAGTAAAAACAATGCCAAAGCCGCTGACGGTTGCCGGAATCTTCGTGCCGGGAATGAAGAAATTAACGGTCAAGCTGGTGCACGGAGCTGCTGTACCACTAATAACGGTAAAAAGTCTCTGGGGAGAAAAGGTTGTAAAAGCGTTGGTGTAGCTTGCATCAATTTCACCAAAACGAACCGCAGTGCCGCTCGCGGCAGTGGCACTGACGCGAAACGCTGCATTGCTGCAAGCCGTAGTGAAAACCGCGCCGCGCGGTGAATTTGAATTAAAAAAGTTTGCCGGAAGATTGTTCGGAGACGAAAGATTGTCCGGCACGCCGTCCCAGTTGATTTCGCGTCTGCCCGTCGTGAACGACTGCCCGTTATTCGGATTAAGCTGTCCGCCCAAATCGGCGCGATATTGGTCAACTACGCCTTGAATTGCCGCCGTATCTGCGCCGGATGTGGTTCTGATGATCGGCGCGGCTGAAACGAAAGTTGACATCACCAGCAGCGCGAGGCTGCCGAGGATGAAAGTGTAAACTGCTTTATGGATTTGATTTTTCATAACTTTGATTCCTTTTTTGTTTATTAGTTTTTGATTTGTGGAAAAGGGCTGACATCGGTGGAATTTACGCCGATGCTAAGTAGTGAATTAAGACACACCAGAAAATTTCTGGCAGGCGTGATGCCAACATGGATCACTCCGGTCGAGACAAGATCGGCAATTTGGTCAAGAGTTTGATCAATTAGAGCGGCAGCTTCGTTAGTAGTAACAAAATCGCTCTCCGCATCACATTCTCTGCACCAGGTAAGAGAGCGTTTAGTTCTCTGGCAAATGACGCGCACATGTTCGATTTCAATAACAATTTCCTTTTTGATTTTCATGATGTTGATTTCTTTAATTACTGATCTCGGACAGTCGGCGTCACCTTTCCTTAATTTATTGCCAAGAAACACTGATAATCTTTCCGACAGTTTTATTAATAGCCGATGACGAACCAAGAAATATTTAAGAAGTTCTGAAACTATTATTTATTTGTTTTGAAGAACTTATGAGGAAATTTTGAAGTGTCTGAAAGAGGGCGGGCTGCCTTAAAGTTTGCCCTGCTTTTGCTGTGCTCCGAATCGGATGGTCAACAATATAAAGCCGTCTTCCGTCTTTCCGCTCGCCTGAGAATTCCGAAATGTGATCTGTAATCTCCAACTATTTGTCATCCGATTTTTTAATTTCAAATCGGGGCGGAGATTTTTGATCTCTTTAATCAACGCTCACGAACGATTGGTGGGCTAGGACCTGGAACGGCTGGCGGAGTCGGGGCGCAAACGTCAACATTTGCTCAACCGCAAAACGTCAATTTCCTCGACTATAATGTTGGTAACTTTAACGGGCGCTTTGTCACAATGCGGGCGAAGTTTATCTTTTAATCAAAACAACGAAAAAGCGCGGATTGCTTCAACGGCAATCCGCGCTTTTTTCATTTTAACTGCTCTAATTTTTGTGCTTGCGGAAAACCCATAACGGCTAAAGGTGGTCGTTACAATGAAATAAAAATTTGTACTGACAAGTTAAATTCAAGCTATTCCTGAATCGTTCCGGTCATTCACATCGTCGGGGAAACCGAAATTATCAGTGACTAACCGTTTCGGGCTGTGATAAAGTAATTGCGCTCCAAATTAAGACTTTTACCCTCCTCATGACGAAGGTGTTTTTCGATGTTTCAACAATCAACTTTTCGGCGGTTGCCACACAGTTTTCTCAATTGGGTCTTTTTTTCTTTGTTTCTATTTTGCTCGATGCCGCAATCGGTTTGCAGTCAAAATTTAAACGCACAGAAAACGCCGGAAATTACGACTCTCGAATTGGGCAAATCGGTTGAACGCGAAATTTCAAGCCAAGAAAAGCATAGTTATCAAATCAATCTTTCTGCCAATCAGTACGCAAAGATAATAATCGAACAGAGAGGAATTGATGTCATAGCACATTTATCGGGCGGCGATAATAAACCGCTGGCGGATTTTGACGCTGAAATGCGGCCAAATGGCATTGAAACCGTTGAGTTTATAGCTAATTTGAGTGGCAGCTACCGGTTAGACATTGCGCCGCGATTCCCGCTTTTAGCTGGAGGAAAATACGAAATTAAGTTTGTCGAAGTACATGCGGCGAGCGAGCCGGATAAGTCTTTGCAGGAAGCGCGAAACGTGTACGCGGAATCACTTAGCTTATACAACGCCGGTAAATTTAGTGATGCCTTGCCCTTAGTTGAGCGCGCGCTTGAAATTCGCAAAAAGGAATTGGAACCTGAACACCCCAAAATCGCTTCGGCAATGACTCATTTGGCGAGAATCAAAGACGCTCAAGGCGAGTATGATATAGCCGAACAAATAAATCAGCAGGTTTTAATTATCAGAGAAAAACTTCTCGGAGCGGATCACCCCGACGTCGCCTACACGCTTAACTATCTCGGGCTTAACTATGCTCACAAGGCTGATTACCAGAAAGCCGTTTTGTTTCATCAACGCGCATTGGCAATTCGAGAAAAAAATTTCGGATTGAATCACCCGATTGTCGTCGTTAGCTTAATAAACTTGGGGGCGGTTTATAGTTCACTTGGCGACAAGGTCAAAGCCAGAGAGCTTTATCAAAGAGCAATAAAAATTCAGGAACAAACGGTCGGCTCGGAAAACACCAATATGGCGGGTTTGCTGGGTAATCTCGCCAGGATTGACAATGATTTAGACGCATATCAAGAGGCTCAACCCCTTGCCCAACGCGCTGTCGCCATTCTCGAAAAATTAGTTCCGCCGGAACATCCGCAGATGCTCATGGCGCTTACTAATCTCGCTATCAGTTATATCGGACAGGGAGATTACAAAAAGGCAGAGCCGGTCTTTCTACAAGTTTTCGAATCATTCGAAAAAACGTTGGGTTCCAATCATCCGCAAACTGCTAAAGCGGCTCATAATTTGGCGTCCGTTTATGGCTACGAACACAAATATGACAAAGCCGAAGCTTTTTATCGGCGCGCTCTCGAAATACGCGAAAAAAACTTTGGAACGGATAGTCCTGACGTGAGCGAAACTCTGAGCGGACTCGCGCTCACCTTAGCCTTCAAAGGTGATGTTGATCAATCACTTAAAGTACAACAGCGCGCAAATGATATTGACGAACGTGACATCAGCCTTAATTTAGCAATCGGTTCGGAAAGACAAAAGCTTGCTTATCTCAGCAAATTGTTTGATCAAACAAATCAGAGCATTTTCCTGCAAACTCGATTTGCGCCGGATAATCCTTTTGCCATCGAACTGGCGGCAACAACGGTGCTGCGGCAAAAAGGGCGAGTGTTAGATGCGGTTTCTGACAATTTACTTCAATTACGCCAGCGCCTCGACCCGCAAGATCAAACGTTGCTAGATAATTTAAACAACGTAAGCGAACGAACGGCTGAACTTATTTTAAGCGGACCGGAAGATGCGACTATCGCAGAACATCAAGAAAAAATCAAAAAGCTAACTGATGAACGCGAAAAACTGGAAGACGAGATCAGCCGCCGCGCCGCAGGCTTTTACGCGAAATCCCAGCCCGTTACTATTTCGTCCGTGCAAAACGCTATTCCGCGCAACTCCGCTTTGCTGGAGTTTGCAGTTTATTTTCCGGTTCCACTAAACGCCAGCGGCAGCAAGCCATATGACGCACCGCGTTATGTGGTTTACGTTGTGCGCAATGAGGGCGAAGTCAAATGCGCTGAGCTGGGTGACACTAAACAGATTGATGAAGCTATTGAGGCTTTTCGGCAATCTTTGCAAGATCCGCAACGCAAAGATGTCGAACAACTCGCTCGCGCTGTGGAGGCGAAAGTGATGCAGCCCGCGCGCGCTTTATTGGGCGATGCCACTCAATTGCTCGTCTCGCCCGATGGCGCGTTAAATCTGATTCCGTTTGAAGCCTTGGTTAACGAACAAGGGCATTATCTGATTGAGAATTACTCGTTCAGTTATCTAACGAGCGGGCGAGACTTGCTTAGAATGCAGGTGGCGCGCCAGAGCAAAGCGAAACCATTAGTGATTGCAAACCCATCATTTGGCGAACCGCTCGCGGGGCAATTGGCTAAAAATACAACGACAAGAACAAGTAAACGCAACAATAAACGCCGCCGGAGCGAAACCACCGCGCGCGATTTGTCTGAAACTTATTTTGCACCGCTCGGCGGCACGACTCAGGAAGCGCGTTCGATTCAAAATCTCTTTCCCGAAGCAACAGTTTTAACCGGAGGGGCGGCGACCGAAACGGCGCTCAAGCAGGCAGCAGCGCCAAGCATTTTGCATCTCGCGACGCACGGCTTTTTTTTGCAAAATAATAAAACTAATTTGAGCGGTAATTTACAAGAAGCGCCAAACGGATTGAGCGCAAATGCGAAAAGCGAAAATCCGCTGCTGCGTTCAGGGCTTGCACTGGCTGGCGCGAATCAGCATAGCCGAAGCGGATCAGGCAGTGATGACGGCATTTTGACTGCGCTCGAAGCATCGGGCTTGAATCTGTGGGGAACAAAATTGGTCGTCCTCTCGGCGTGCGATACCGGACTTGGTGAAGTTCGCAATGGCGAAGGTGTGTACGGTTTGCGCCGTGCTTTTGTTTTAGCCGGGACAGAATCTTTGGTAATGAGCCTCTGGGCGGTGAGCGATTACGTGACGCGCGAACTGATGACAAACTATTACAAAAACCTCAAAGCGGGAATGGGGCGCGGCGCGGCTCTCAGGCAGGTGCAGCTCGAAATGCTGAAAAAGAATGGACGCCAGCATCCGTTCTATTGGGCTGGTTTTATTCAATCGGGTGAATGGGCAAATTTGGACGGCAAACGCTAAACTGCAGACTCCTACAAAATTTTATTAGAGCAGTTAAATTCCTATCTATCGGTCAGAACAGTGAGCGGTAGCGATGCTGTACAGCCAAAGAAGCCGAGTCGCTACCGCTTCTCGGTTCTGACCTATTTACTTCAGACCCTGAGTCGCTTTAATCACACGAAAAAGAGCATTTTTGTGTTTTGATTGGTGTGATTGGTGAATAGCTTTCTCTTCAACATAAATTTGTCCGATTAATTTAAAATCTTTCACTTCTTATCTCACTTCCTAAAAAACTTTAAAAAAAAGCGAAATGTTTTTCTCGAAATGTCTTACCAGTGTGAAAGACATTGTCGAAAGGATTTCAGTAGTGCCGAGCTTTGCGTTGCTGCAAAAAATTAAAGAGCGTTAGAAAACGCAAATACCTGGATCAAGATGAAACCTCCAGAAAAATTCAAACCAAACGTGGCGGCATCCGGCTCCCGGCACTATTTGACCGTCAGAACGATTCTAAATAATAAGTCTAAAATTTTGAAGTTAAAAAAGGATAAATGAAATGATTACTATACGTTATATGATTTACGACCTCACCTCTGGAGATAAACCCGAACCTGAAATCAACGGAATTCAATATGCTATGTATTTGCAAACGCCCGGTGACTGGTTCCCAAATTCCGCCGGCAGCGATCTCAATCTTGATGGCAAGGAAAGATGCAAATATGTTTTAAACAAAGCAAAAACATCTCAAGCCATCACAATTCTAGTTCCGTGGACAACTTTAAGAACCGAAGCGGAATTTCTCATCAAAGCTTTTAAGAGCAAGAAACCTGTCAAAGATTTTATTCGCATAGAATGCTATTACACAGATCGCAATGACATCAGTTTTGGCAGCGCCGCATCAGGAAATTTTGAATTCACAGAGTTTGCAGGTCTCAATATTGACGGCTTTCGAGTAACTCAGTACAGAACGGTTGGCGGTAAAATCGGACGAATGAAACATGCTACGGCTGAAATTTTTACGCTCGATTCCGATAAAATGACAACTTTTTAACTGTTAATCCGAACAGTAATTTATTAATCCTTCAAAAAAAAAGCGAAATGTTTTTCTCGAAATGTCTTACCAGTGTGAAAGACATTTTTGCGACATTTCAAAAAGTGAAAAATGAATAAGAAATTGTATCTCAGCATTTATCTCGCAAGTTTTATCGCGGCTTTATTACTCGGTTTGACGCCGATAGTCGGATTTTTACTGACCACCGGATTGGGAAACGCTAGACGAGAGCCTTTATTGATGAGTCTGCTCTCGCTCGCGGTTTTAGGCTTGTTGCAATTTGCAGTCGTCTCGCTTGTATGCGTTTGCATACTTCTTTACAAAATGTGGGCTTCGATTAATGACGGACACGCTCGCACGACGCCCGGCAAAGCAATCGGATTTCTTTTTGTTCCATTCTTTAATATTTATTGGATTTTTCAAGTATGGGGCGGATTTCCTGCCGACTACAACGCTTATCTTGAGCGTCATCAATTATTCGCGCCGCGGCTTTCATCGGGGATTTACTCGGCTTATCCGATTTTATGTTTGCTTAGCGCGCTTCCCGTTGTCGGGATTTTAATTGCCATCATCGGCACATTTGTCTTTCTCGCAGTCGTTTCAAAAACCTGCGATGCCGTCAATCTATTAGAGATAGCGATTCATGAACGCCCTCAAGTCAGCAATCATTCGACGATTCACAATCAAATGGCGACATCAACCTAATAATCCTAAAGCGATTTTGAATCGAAGAGTCAGAAAGGAATGGCAACGACCTCCTGTTATAGCGCTGTAAAAAGCAGCAGATCGCTACCGTGTTCTGACTGACCCTGACAGTGATTCGTGAAAGACCCTGAGCAACTGAAAAAATCAAAACCACCAATCTAGTAAAGAGAATATTATGAAATTTTTAAAAACGAACATGTCAGTAGCAATCGGATTTTACCTGTTAGCCGCAATTTTTTTAATAACGTCGCAGACGGCTTTAGCGCAGTTTACAATTAGCATTCCCAAAATCCCGAAAATCAAAAAAAATAAGGATGATCAGTCGAAACCGAATGACAATCAAACAAATCAAAACACGACGGTAACGACAACCGACAATAATCAGAAAACCGATAGCCGGACGAGCGTAAGCAAAACAACAGAGACTAGCCAGACGAACGCTCCGCCCGATTGGTGGCTGTCCGTGGCTCTGGACGATATTAAAAAAGTACAAGACGACGTGGAGGAATACACGCCCGAGGGCAAACTTTATCTAGCCCGCCGGATGCAGGACGACTATTTGCTGATGGCTGTCTCGAAAAAAGCGCGCGAGAAATGGGCGAAAGATAAAAAAATTAACGAGTGGCGAGTGTCCACGCCGGGAAACAAATTAGACATTGCTTTAGACGCACTCAGCACTTCCGCCGCCACCAAACTTTCGCTTTACAAACCTAAAAATGTCTTATTTCAATTTCGCAACCCGGTGGCTGAAAAGTTAGTCATGGACAGTTTGGCGCATACGGGAACAATCAATGCAGGAAGCGTCAAAGTTTTTAAAATTGGAACTGATACCGCTGGTTGGAATATTCAGAAAGACGATTCTGGGCTTCCCAGTTACCGCTACAAATTTGCGAGCGTTTATTTCCAAGACACTAGCGAAGATCATCTCTATTGCCACGTTGTTTCCGTGACAGTAAAACAAGATTATGCGGGCGGCGGAACTTACAGCACCGAAACTTATCGTTCGAGTGCTAATGAACAACTCTTCGGTTGTCCGGCAACAGCAAAGTAAATTTTTATCTAATAACTAAGGGGATTTCTCAATGCCAAAATATCTAATCGAGCGTGACATTTCCGGCGTCGGTGAATTATCCGCGCCGCAGCTTCAGGCTGCTTCGCAAAAGTCTTGCAGCGTCTTGAACCAAATGGGTTCACAAATTCAATGGGTTCACAGTTACGTAACCGATAACAAATTGTACTGCGTCTATCTCGCGCCAAACGAAGAGATGATTCAGGAACACGCCGAGCAGAGCGGCTTTCCGGCGAATCGAGTCTCGGAAGTCAAAACTATTATTGGCCCAATCACGGCTGAAGGATAGGGCACTGTTCAAACGGAAAATAGTAATCCACACGCCGCCCAACAAATCGTTGGACGCGAGGGGAGAAACACGCGCTTTTATTACGAAAACAAACTTATATTGGCGAATTTCCCCTTTAACACAAGCATTTGAATTTGAGGCATGCCTCAACTAAAAGGAATAATTAATGGCTATTAATCAAGAAAAACTAAATCAATTGTTGGGAAGCTGTATTAATGATTTCGGCGCGACGATGCACGCCGGATTGGTCGTTATCGG
>JBDTZD010000385.1:0-2880 GCA_040005335.1 Pyrinomonadaceae bacterium
GCGCCGGGGATGGCGCGGGAGAACCGAAGGAGAATTAACCAATGGCTAAAGAAACAGTAGCAGAACAAACCGCAACACAAACAGTCGCTGAAGAAGGCGAGGTCAGCCTGCTAGACCAAATCCTGACTCAAGGCAAAATGGCGCGGGACGAACATCAAAAGGAAAGCGCCAAAGACATGATTTCCGAGTTTGTCTCACAGGTGATGGACGGTCAACTCGTCATGTCGAAAAATATGGACGCGTCAATCAACGCCCGCATCGCTGAAATTGACCGCTTGCTATCCAGTCAACTCAACGAAATCATGCATCAACAAGAATTTCAAAAACTTGAAGGTTCATGGCGCGGACTTCATCACCTTGTTCAAAACAGCTTGACTGGCACGATGCTCAAAATAAGGGTTGTCAGTATCAAGAAAACCGAATTGCTCAAGGACCTTGAACGGGCTTTGGAGTTTGACCAATCATCAACATTCAAGAAAGTTTATGAAGAAGAGTATGGTACATTCGGCGGTGCTCCCTTTGGAGCATTAATCGGTGATTACGAATTTGGGAATCACCCGCAGGATTTATCGCTCCTCGAAAAAATCTCCGGAGTCGCTGCTGCTGCTCACGCTCCGTTTATTTCCGCCACATCTTCGGAGATGTTCGGGTGGGACGAATTTGCGGATATGACTGAGGTGCGCGATGTTTCAAAAATTTTCGACCGGACGGAATATGCCAAATGGCGTAGCTTCCGCGAATCGGAAGATTCCAGATATGTCGGGCTATGTCTGCCGCACGTTTTGATGCGTGAACCATACGGCGCATCAACGCGCCCAACTGAAACCTTTAACTTTGAAGAAAATGTTGACGGCACAAATCACAAAAAATATTTGTGGGGAAATGCCGCTTATGCAATGGGGACGCGTCTGACCGAAGCATATTCGATGCATGGCTGGTGCGTGGCTATTCGCGGTGTCGAGGGTGGCGGATTAGTTCAAGGTTTGCCGACACACACTTTCAAAACGGACGACGGCGAAGTAGCGATGAAATGTCCGACCGAAGTGGCTATTACTGACCGCCGTGAAAAAGAATTCGCGGACAACGGCTTTATTCCGCTTGTTCACTGCAAAGGCACGGATTATGCGGCTTTCTTTGCCACTCAATCCGCTAATAAACCTAAGAAATACGACACGGATGATGCCAATGCTAATGCCCGTCTTTCGTCGCAACTGCAATATATTTTTGCGGTTTCGCGTTTCGCTCATTATCTGAAAGTAATGATGCGCGATAAAGTCGGCAGCTTTATGTCCCGCAAAGAAGCGGAAATGTTTCTAAATCGCTGGATTAAAGGCTACGTTTTAGCAAATGATGTCGCCCCGGCAGAACAAAAAGCCAAGTACCCGCTGCGCGAAGCGCGGATAGATGTGGCGGAAATTCCGGGCAAACCAGGCGCATATCGCGCTGTCGCGTTTTTGCGT
Organism: Pyrinomonadaceae bacterium; assembly: GCA_040005335.1. Lineage (GTDB taxonomy): Bacteria > Acidobacteriota > Blastocatellia > Pyrinomonadales > Pyrinomonadaceae > JBBQUS01. The sequence goes on from JBDTZD010000385.1 coordinate 1,461, forward strand.
CCACATTTCCAACTTGACGAGCTTTCTGTTTCGCTGCGTCTTGTGGCTAATCTACCGCCTCCGGCTAAATAAAAAATTGCGGAATTTCGGATAAAAATTCTGAAGTTCCGCAAAAAACTATTTCCGTTCGTCTTACACCTGTAACTGTTCAGAAAATCAAAAGAGACCAGCAAGTCTTTCAAGAAAAAGCCGTCAGGCTAACTGAGCAAAATAGCTAATAAAGCAACCACCTACAAAATTAAAAGGAGCAAAATAAAAACAAATGGCTAGTGCTGATTATTTATTAAAGATCAATGGAATTACAGGCGAATCTGTAACTGAAGGGTTCACCGAGCAAATGCAGCTGCAATCATGGTCTTGGGGAACAACCAATAGTGGTTCAGCCGCTCAGGGAACAGGTATGGGAGTCGGCAAAGCAACGCCAAGCGATTTCCATTTTGTTATTCAAAACGGTCAAGCAAGTGTCCAGCTTGCACTTGCCGTCTGGAAGGGCAATCACATTGACGAAGCAATTTTGACTTGCCGCAAAACAACCAGCCAAGGGACTCCTGAACCCTATTATGTAATTACTTTTACAGACCTCGTTATCTCATCGCATCAAGAAGGCGGATCTGACGGCAGTGACATTCTTCCGATGGTGCAAATCTCGTTTAACTACGCTAAAGTTAACGCCAAATATTTCAAACAAGGTACGTCGGGAGGCGCGCTTGAACAAAGCAACAACGTCACTTACGATGTCAAATTGGTTAAAGCTGAAGGAGCATAATTGCCTCAGACAGTATTTGTTTTCAGTCTGAGAACTACCAGCCTTTAAACAAATCGAACAATCAAATCGCACTGCCGCCATGAATGTCATGGATTCAAAAAACGGATTTTTCGAATCTGATTATTTTCAATCCACTCAGACGTGGCGGCGGTGTAGCTTTTGTTACTTATAACGATTACGACAACAGCTGCTCTAGAAAATGGCTCGAAGCGATAATGAAATTCGGATTACACCGTCAGTACTTGATCGCTTGCTCGATTTCGAGCCGGAGGCGTCGAACGAGTCGCCAAAATCGCGCTTGAGGAGTTTAAAAGAACTAAAGCAATCAGTGCGACGTGATTTAGAATGGCTTTTAAACACGCGTCGTTCACCTGAGGAGGTTCCCGACGATCTTGAAGAGGTCAATAAATCTGTAGCGGTTTACGGGTTACCGGATTTTACTGGAATCAGCGCGAAAAGCGATTCTGAGCAAAAAAAACTGGTTCGCGCTCTTGAGGTGGCAATCAAGATTTTCGAGCCGCGTTTTATTGATGTCAAAGTGACGCTCGAGCCGCCAAACAACGTTGAACGAGTTTTGCGTTTTCGCATCGAAGCACGTCTTTTAGTTGACCCCGTGCCGGAGCCCGTGGTGTTTGATACAGTTTTACAACTCGG
>JBDTZD010000390.1:0-30574 GCA_040005335.1 Pyrinomonadaceae bacterium
CCGTCATACCTCGACGCGCTTGTTCCGCGGGTCTTGAATTTTTTGCGCGAGCGCGAGCTTAAAATCACGTTTTTTGTGGTCGGGCAAGACGCGGCGCTGGAAAAAAATAAACAGGCGTTGGCGCAACTTTCAGCAGCCGGTCACGAAATTGGAAATCATTCTTTCAATCACGAACCATGGCTCCATCTTTACACGCCGACGGAAATTGAAGATGAACTAAAACGCGCCGAAGATGCGATTTTAGCGGCGACCGGAATGCGTCCCATCGGGTTTCGCGGTCCGGGATTTAGTTTGTCGCCGATAGTTTTAAAGGTCTTGGAGAGTCGCGGTTACGAATACGATTGTTCGACTTTTCCGACATACGTCGCTCCCGTGGCGCGCGCCTTTTATTTTATGACCGCGCCAAAAATGAGTCAGGAAGAACGCATCAGGCGCAAACAATTGTTTGGCAAATTCACTGACGGTTTTCAATCGCTTAAACCTTACGCATGGAAGCTTGATGAAAAAACGTCCGACGCGAAAAGATTGATTGAAATTCCGGTGACGACTTTGCCGATCTTTAAAACCCCGATTCATGCAAGCTATATTTTATATCTTGCCAGCTTTTCGCGGTTTGCGGCCCGACAGTATTTTGCAAATGCGATCCGGGTTTGTCGTTTACTTGACGTCCAACCTTCGATTTTGCTCCATCCGCTTGATTTTTTAAGCGGGGAAGACGCGCCCGAGCTGCGGTTTTTTCCGGCAATGAATTTATCTCTCGAAAATAAGCTGGAAATGATGAATTATATTATCGAGACTTTAACAACCAACTTTCGCGTCGTAAATTTACAGACGCACGCTCAGGAAATTCTCAAGCAAAAACGGCTCGGTGTTCGTCGCAATTTTAAACGAAACGAACTATCATTTGCCGGAGAATAAAGCGCGCCAAAATCCGCGGACATCGGTTAACAACATGCTCGAAGAACTCGGTCAGGATAACGCCTGAGCTGATTCCTCGAATTAGGCGAAAAGCAGCTTAATGAAAAAATGAAGTCTATTTCCCTGTATATTTTTGGCGCGCTAATTTTTGTTTTTGCCGTTACTTTTACCGACGCCAAATATTGGGGAGATTCGGCGGATTATGTTGATTCGGTTATTTTTTTTGAGCATGGCAAAAACTACAATTTCTGGGAATTCGGTCATCTTCTTTGGCGCCCTCTCGGTTGGTTGGTTTGGACAAAAATTTATCATTCGACTGAAGGGGGTTTTTGGCGAAGTGAAATAGCTTCGGTTTTTCAATATCTCAGCTATTTTGCCGGATTCGCGTCAACCTTAATTTTAGTCGGAATCCTGAAAAAGCTGAAAGTATCTGCCTGGATTATTGCCGTTACGGTTTTTAGTTTTATTTTTTCACACGCTTTTATAAATTACACTCAAACCGCAAATTCCTACATCTCGGCCTTGATGTTTTATTTTCTCGGTTTGTCGTTTAGTTTGTCTGAAACAAAAGAAAATAATTTTCTTTACTCAATTCTCTCCGGAATTTGCCTTGCTCTCACGCTCTGTTTTTGGATGCCTTTTTTATGGGCGATACCGGCCGTAATTGTCACCCCTTTGGTTCTGCATGGCTTTAACCAGCAAAAAATATTTGAAGCAGCCGGGAAAATTGCCTCATTTTTGCTGGCTCTCACTTTGTTTTATGGAATCGCCCTGGCAGTTTTGCAAATTGATGATTTGAGTAAACTAAGATTGTGGATCACCGCCGCCGCTCACGGAGACGAGACTCGCGGGATAATGCGGATGATTTTCGGTTTCGGGCGCTCATTTGTCGAAATGGGCAACGATGGCCTTCTCTTCAAGCGGTTTATGTTGAAAGACCCGTTCAATCCGGTATCTTTTGGCGAGTTAATAAACGGAAGCATCTGTAAGCTGGCCGCTTTTTACAGTTTGGCGGCTGGAGTTTTATTTTTGTTGTGGCAAAAATCGCCGAACAAAAAAATATTTATTTTGCTGCTAACGGCGGCATTGCCGGTAATTGCTTTTGCCAGTTTTTCAGCCGGCGGTGAAATCGAATGGTATTTGGCGATATTTCCATTTGCCTTCATAGGTTTGGCAGTTGCTTTACAGGTTGCCGAATGGAAGATTTCGCGCTCCGCAATGCTGATCATTCTAGCGATTTTTGCCTTGATAAACATCAATGCTTTTTCAGTTTGGACGATAGCCAAAGAGCAGGAGAAAATGGTTGCCAGAATAAATTTACTGGAATCAAAAGCAAAGCCGAAAGACACAATTTTTCTGGTTAACTGGGCTGACGATTTAATTAATTTTAACCGGAGTTTTCCTTTTCATTCAATTAACATAGCCGGGAATCTCAGATTAAATGCGATTGTGACGCCGGGCACGGCTCAAACTAAACAGTGGCGCGAAGAATTTGCCGCGCGAAGTTTGTTCGCTTGGGAAAAAGAAAAAAATGTTTGGCTTTCAAATCGAGCCTTTAGCGCAAGACCAAAAGCTGATTGGAATTGGGCGGAGGGCGACGATAAAAACGTCGGCTGGCATGAATTTCCAGAATTCCTTAGCAAACTGGAAATCGGCGAAATTCTGGGCGATGAAAACGGGTTTACCTTAATTTTGCCAAGCGAGACAAATAAAAGATTGCTGCAGCAATATCAAGAGCAACTAAGAGAACCAATCGAACACTATAATTTTTGAGCCTTGGATAATCTTCTAACAGATTTTTGGTTTGGCGAATTGGTTGAAATTAAAACTCCGGCGGGTAAAACTTTGATGGTCAATCGCTACATCGTGCAGAACGGGAATTACCGGGCAGTGTTGATTTATTGGTATCAAGGTCGCGGACGTGCCACGGCAAGCGAGTATCAGGATAAAATTTATACAGTATTGGACGGTGTTCTACGGCGTCGTTCGGATGGGGCGATGGTGCGCGTGATGACTCCCGCAGGAGACGACAATGCGGAATCATTAAAAGCGGCGGTTGATTTCTCGTCACTAATTGCCGACCAAATTACGCCGTTTGTGCCGGATTAGAATCAATCCAGAGAACTGTTGCAGGTTTTATTTGCTCTCTCACAAAATTGATAATTAAAGAGCCTGCAACCTTTAAAAACCCTGCCATAAGCTAACCAGATACTTCAATTTCATTATTTACATTAGCTTGAAGAGCAAAAAAACTTGATCATGCATTTTGCTGATCGAGTTTTCGTTTACGGTTTGAAAGACAAGCTAAAAAGTCATTTTCCAAATGACTACTTTGATGTTTTTGCCAAATACTGATTTTATTGGGGCGGCTAGTGGGGCTCGAACCCACGACCTCTTGAACCACAATCAAGCGTTCTAACCAACTGAACTATAGCCGCCATAAGAGACGAACATCTTTTTTACCAAACAAAAGGGCTTTATTCAAGTCTCACGCCTAAAATACATTTAACCGGGCATCGTAAACTTCTTGTAAAACCTTGTATGATTTGGAAACGTATAGATTGGCGTAATTATTCAAAATGAATCTTTCCGAAACTATAAAACTTGCGTTATCACAAATCTGGGCGCATAAACTGCGTTCGTTTTTAACGCTTTTGGGAATGATTATCGGAGTGACGGCTTTTATGGTAGTGCTTTCGATGATTCAAGGCTTTAGCGTTTTTGTTGATGAAAAAATTGCCGGGATTGGCTCAAATTCGTATTCGATTCGCCGTTTTGATCCGTTTAACGATTTCAAAGACACGGATACTATTGCCGCCGCGCAGCGTCGCAATAAAGATTTGACTCTCGATGATTTAGCTTATCTCAAAAGCCGCGCCGTTTTGATTGATAAAGTTGGAGCGAGAGCAAATCCGAACCGCGCTCAGATCAAACGAGGGACAGAAGTTTTAGACGATGTGACCGTCAACGGAACCGATCCCATTATTGCCGACATCGAAAATATAGACATTGTTGATGGGCGTTATTTTACCAACACCGAAAACGAAGGCGCGGCGCGCGTGGCATTCGTCGGTTCGGACATTGCCGACAAGCTTTTTCCGTTTGGCAGCGCGGTCGGCGGCGAAATAGTTGTGCGCGGAATTCCCTATCGAGTTATCGGCGTTCAAAAAGCCAAAGGCACTGTTTTTGGGATTCCGCAAGATAATTTTATCAATATACCGCTCAAAACTTTTGCCAGTCAATTTGGCGCCCTAGTGCGTCAGCGCGGACTGTATTTTGTCGTCAAAGCCAAATCCGACAAACTTTTTAAAGACTCGGTTGATGAATCACGCACGATTATGCGGACGCGGCGCAAAATCGCGTTTGACGAAAAAGATAATTTCGGAATTATCACGCCCGATGCGATTACCGGAATTAAAGATCGTTTATTTGGCACAATTGGAATTGTGCTCCTGCTGGTTCCGGGAATTGCCCTCGTCGTTGGCGGCATCGTAATTATGAATATTATGCTCGTCGCCGTCACCGAACGAACTAAAGAAATCGGCATTCGCAAATCAATGGGTGCGCGACAAGGTGATATTTTGCGGCAATTTATGCTCGAATCCGCAATACTTTCGCTGATCGGCGGTTTGATTGGTTTAACTCTTGCTTGGATAATCAGTCAAATTATTACTTATGTTGTTTTCCCCACTTATATTCCGGTTTGGGCGATTATCGCCGGAATTGGATTTCCCGCACTGATAGGAATTTTGGCAGGATTGTTTCCGGCTTGGAAAGCCGCGCGGCTCGACCCAATTGAGGCGTTAAGAGCCGATTAAGGAAAGTTTATGTTAAGTGGCATTGTTACTTTTTTTCGCAATAACATTTACGAAAATTTACTAATGGGTCTATCAACCTTGAGGACAAACAAACTACGCTCATTTTTAACTGTCTTTGGAGTGGTAATCGGCGTCATCACGGTTATGCTGATTTCCTCAATTATTAGCGGAATTGATGCGGCAGTAAAAAAAGAAGTCGAATCTTTCGGGACAAATTCAATTTTTCTCGCCAAATTTGATCCCGGCATTCATACCGGCAACCTGACGCGCGAAGAGCGTTTGCGAAAACCTTTAACCGCTGAAGATTCCGAAGCTTTAAAAACGCTGACGGCTGTCGAAACGGCAGTGCCTATCTTGGATATTTCTAACAACTTTTTTGGACAAAAAATTTTGGTCACGGGTCCGAACGGCAAAACGTCGTCAAACGTCGGTTTGCAAGGCACCTTGCCTGATGTCGAGAAAAGCGGTTCGGATGTAATTCTCGAAGGACGTTATTTTACTGAGTTTGAAGCCGAAGATAATCAGAATGTTTGCGTGATCGGAGCGCAAGTTGCGGACAATTTCTTTGATTACGGCTCACCCGTTGGGCAAACTATTGAGATTGGCGGCGAACCGTTCCGCGTTGTTGGTTTACTGCAAAAGAAAGAACAGTTTTTGTTCGGCGGCGGCAGTGACGATTCCAACAATGCGATTACAGTTCCGTACGGCGTGGCGCGCAAGCTAAAGCCTAACTCGCAGGATTTATTCATTCTGGCCATTTCTAAAAATGGGCGAATAGACGAAGCCAAAGATCAAATAACTGATATGCTCCGCGTCCGAAGGCAGGTCAAATTTGATCAGCCGAACAATTTTGGAATGGCAACTTCAGCGAGTTTGATTGACCAATTTCGCGCAATTACGGGCGGCGTAGCAATAGCAATGATTGTTATTTCAAGCGTCGGGCTGATGGTTGGAGGAATAGGCGTAATGAATATCATGCTTGTCTCTGTGACAGAACGAACTAGGGAAATCGGCATCCGAAAAGCTATTGGCGCTCGCCGAAGCGACATTTTAATGCAGTTTCTGATTGAAGCCATGACGCTCACAGGTTTTGGGGGTTTATTAGGACTTTTTATCGGCTGGCTTCTAACATTTTTAGTACGATTAATAATGCCGTCCTACGTTCCGCTCTGGGCTCCAATTGCTGGCTTTGTCGCCTCGGTCAGCATCGGTTTGTTTTTTGGCTTATATCCGGCGTGGAAAGCCGCCCGGCTCGATCCGATTGAATCTCTTCGGTATGAATAAATTTTTGCAGAAAATCTCGCCGATTGATTTTTATGTTCAGACAAAAGCGCAGGCGGAATTCACTTTTTAAAATTTAAATTCCTGCCTTTTCCGTTAAGGTCTATTTTTCCAGGCAAATTCGGCAAACCCGCGAACCGCCCAGTAAGCCAAGGTTCGCTTCCAAATCGGAACTTTTTTCTTAACCATCAATTCGAGAAAAATGTCGTCAGCGTCTTTCCGCAAAAATTTATGCGGCTGATCTATTTTAGGCTTGACCATTTTGCCCTCGCAACGGTAAATCAAATCGTGAAAGAGCGGAGCAGGCAGTGAAAGCTCAAACGGCGCGACGATATTCCAGAAAAATCGCGGAATGCTCGCTAAATCCGTTTGAAAGTCTTTGGGAGCAGTAAGCGTTAACCCATTCGTTTGGTAAGAACAATCCTCGACGACAACCCACCATTTTCCAACTTCCTTTTGGGTCAATTTTACCTCAGGCACACCGTCAATTTCCCGGCTCAAATGTCTTGTTTTGGTGATTAATGCGTTTTTTTCGTTTGTGTCGGATGTGGTTAATTTAACCGCGTTTAAATCAATTGTTTCGGAACTGCCTGATGCTTGAGCAAGAGCTAAACTTGTGGTCGCACTGTGCGGCGAAAAATGTCTGAGCGCAATCGTTTTTGCGCCACTTGCGCTGACCTCAATTGTGGCTGCGGTGCGAATTTTTTCCGCTTCCATGTTCGCCGACAGCGAAGCATTATAAACCAGCTTATTTTTGTCGGCGGGCAAATCTTTTTTATCTATTAACAAATCAACTCTGACGGTTTTACCAGCAGAAACCTTTTGGTTAATTTGCAAAACTCGTTTCTGTAATTCTTTAATGTTCATGGTTATTCTGCAATTCAATTTTCACGCCAAGACTTTAGAAATCGGTATTTTTTTAGAATTTGTAATAATACAAATACACTTTAATCACCAACAATAGGATTACGAATTTGGTACAAGCTAAAAATAAATTTTATGTTTTTGGAGATTTAAACCTTTTTATTTCTTTATGCGTAAAAACTCCAGAATCAATCTTCTTTTGAATTCAATTATTCTCTCCTAGAAAAATACAGCAAAAAAGTTATGAAAAGGAATATTTTATTTTTGGTAGCCCTCGTTTATCTAACGGTAGCTTCTAATTTAGTTTTCGCGCAAAAAACTGCCCAAAGCGAGCAGCAAGTCCGTCAGAAAACTTTTGAAAAGGTTTGGCAAACGATTAACGAGAAATACTTTGACCCCACATTCGGCGGTGTTGATTGGCGAGCGGCGCGCACCGCTTACGCGCCGCAAATCGCGCAAGTCAAATCCGACGCGGAATTTTACGAACTGCTCAATACGATGCTTGGCGAATTGAAAATTTCGCACATGGAAGTGTGGAGTCCCGAAACAATCGCGAAATTAAAAACCGTAGCGACGACGACCGGCTTGGGTTTACGGGAAATGGACAACCGCCTCGTGGTCGTCACGCGCGTGTTGGAAAATTCTTCCGCCGCCAAAGCGGGAATTAAAACGGGCTTTGTCATCGCGGAAATTGACGGCGAGGCGATTAAAACTCTCGACGACGCCAAAAGAAAACTTTCCGGCGCTCCGAACACGACAATGCGTCTCATTTATTTGGACGAAAACGATAAACGGAACGAAGCCGTTCTCGAACGTTACGGCTTAAACAATTCGGATAAAGGCGAAATCGGCGGCGGAATTTCATTTTACGCTTTGTTTGAATCCAGGAACTTGGCAAATAACATCGGCTACATTCGTTTCAGTAATTTCGTCGCATTCCTCAATTCGAAAATCGAAGCGGCGATTGTATCTATGAAAGACGCGCCCGGCATTATTATTGACTTGCGCGGTAACGGCGGTGGTGATGATGATGTGGCAATCAAAATGGCGGGAATGCTTTTTGATAAAGAAACGCAATTGATGATAACAAAAACGCGCAAAGGCGATAAATTTTATTACAAAGCGAAACCTGCGAAAAACCTTTATCTTGGTAAAGTCATAATTTTGGTTGATGAGTTGAGCGGTTCGGCGAGCGAGCAATTCGCGGCAGGAATGCAGGAAGCGGGACGCGCCTTCATCATCGGCAAAACTACAGCGGGCGAAGATATGGACGCTGATTTAATAAAACTCCCGACCGGCGCTTTTTTAATTTATGCTGCGGGCGAGCCGCACACGCCAAAAGGCGTTATTATCGAAGGTCGCGGCGTAATTCCGAACATGGAAGTAAATCTGACGCGAAGACAATTGCTTACTGGAAAAGACGCGCAGCTTGACGCGGCGATTGATTATATAAAAACTGTTCGTCCTTAGTCTTTTACAAGCGAGTTAAGTATATTCATGCCTTTGTAATCAATCGCGTTTTTTTAGTTTCGGCAGCATCTGATTGTTGGTTTGCGGTGGCAGAAGCGATTTCCGGCTCGTCAATCAAAGCGCGAATAAAAGGTTCGTCGGCTTCGACGGCAAATGCGCCCAAATTGCGAAATACGTTGTAATCCTGGGCTTTTGTACCGACGTTTTGTTCGACGCGCTGCAGAACTCGTTCGGTCGCCGCTTGGACCTCATCAGGTTGGAGCAGTTTTTTCTTTGGCAAATCCAAAGTAAAAACAGCCTGGACACTGCTTTGGTCAGCGCTTGCCCGATCAAGCTGGCTGGTTAGTTTTGGGTCAACTTTGGTTTGCTTATTCTTCATTTCTTAGTTTCTCCACAACGCCAGCCAGCATAGCACGGTTTAGAGCAGAGCTGCGAGAGCTTTCACCGCGTCCGGAACGCCGCGGTTACCGCGTTCCATACTCATATTCGCCGGCAATGTACACGATGCAAAAATTGCTTTTTCGATTTGGCTGACGGTCGCATGGGGTTTAGCTTGCCAGAGCAGAGCCGCGAGTCCGGCAATGTGCGGTGTCGCCATCGAAGTCCCGCTCATTAATTGATAACCGCCGCCCGGACGCGCCGATAAAATATCAACGCCCGGCGCAACCAAATCCGGAACCAGCGGGTCTCTCTTTCGATTAAATCGCTGGCTGCACGAAAAATCAGCCATCTGAATGTTTTTGTCGTAGGCTCCGACTGACAAAGCTTGAGCATAATTTCCGGGCGAACGGCTCGTCCCCGCAAATTCATTTCCAACGGCGAAAACTGGCAGGATATTTCGCGCCCGCAAAAGCCTCGTGAGCGGCAGAAAATCCTGCCACCAGCCGCGTAATCCGAGCGACATGCTTAAAACCTTAATTCCTTTGCCGACCGCCCAATCCATTCCGCCGAGGACGCGGGCAACGACATCACCGCCTTCAATGACTTCGGCGCTCGCCAGCATTGCTTCCGGCGCGATCCCGATTTCGACCCCGCTCGCTGTCCGTCCGGCAATAGTCGCAGCGGTGTGTGTTCCGTGTTCGTCGCTGTCTTTGGCTTTCGGAGCTGGCTTTTCCTCCCTGCCGAGGGCGTCAAACCGGGCGAAAGAAGCGATGGCGTTTTTCAAAGCCGGGTGCGAACCGTCAACGCCTGTATCGAGATGTCCGACGAAAATGCCTTTCCCCGTAAAACCTGCATCCCAAACTTGTTTGACTTTGAGCGATTCGATACCCCAATTCTTTTTTTGAGAGCTGGCAGCGTTTGCCACCATTGCCGGGCGAATTAAACTAATTTGCGGCGCCCCTGAAACGCTGCCGACAAAATCTTTATCGGCTCTGAGCGATGCCAGACTTTCGCGATTGACTGTTCCCAATGCCACGCCGAGATTCGGATAGTAACGAAAAGCCGGATTGGCTGTTTTCAAATCCAGACTCGCGGCGAGAGAAGCAGTTTGGCTATATTCTGAAACGACAAAATGTTTTTCGATTCCGGCTTTGATGCTGCTGGCACTCGCGTTGCTCGCATCAGATTTTAAAACGACGATGACTTTAGCAAATCCAAAAGCTTGCAGTTCCTGCGTTATTTGCGCTGACATAATCTAAACCTCCAGTTAACTTTATATTTCTCCGTCGGGCAGGACGAAAATATATTTTTCTACTTTATAAGTGAGGTTTTAAGTTTAAAATTTTGCCGAATATAATTTAGAATGGCAACAAATAACAACACTAAAATTACCGTTTTTCTAACTGGATTCCGGTACCTCGTTTGTAAAGTCCAGGCAGTGAAATCGGCAACCGTCCAGTAATTGTTTGTTGTCCGAGCAAGCTGCGAGCGGCTGCCCGTTGCAAACTTGGCATATCACCATATGCAACCAAATAAGTTTTCATCTTTGGAAATTCCATTAGCAAATACGGATTGCCAAAGCTAATCCCGATGATGTTACGGTTTTCGCTTAAAAGTTGCTGCAAAACTTTTTCAGCCGTTTCGGGCAGTCCGACGCTCGTTTTAGCACCGGTCCGGACGCGCCCGTAAAGCGGCGCGATAATCACATCTGCAGCGCGAGCTTTGGTCAAAGCAATGTTTACCTCAATTTCAGAGGTGCGTTCGTCCAAAATTGCCGTCTCAAACTGAAGACTGTTTTGTCTCAGAGAACGCAAAAAAGTGTTAGCAATAAAATTGCGGTCGTCGCCGTTGGTAATTCCAAAGACAAAAATCCGTTTATCTTTTGCCAAAGGAACGGCGTTAGTTTCGTTTTTAACCAATGTGATTGCTTTGGTAGCGATTTCTTCCGCTAAATCTCCGGCGGCTTTGCTAGCGACTAATTTATCTACTTCATCAAACGAGGCGATTTTATTGTCAACTAATCCCAGCTCGTATTTTATTGCCAAAATTTTCCTGACTGATTCATCAAGCCTTGTCTGACTGATTCTGCCTGATTTAACAGCTTCGCGGAGCCCGCGAATGATTGCATCCGGGTCTGATGGTTTAATGAGCATATCCGCTCCGGCTAAAAATGCTCGCACGCCCGCTTCGTCCTGATTAAAATAAAGCGTTAGCCCGCTCATGTCCATCGCGTCAGTGACAATCAAACCGCGAAAATTCATCTCTTTGCGCAAAATATTAGTTTGCACAATGGGCGATAATGAAGCCGGCAAAGTAGCGTTTTCAACTTTGATTTCTCCGCCTTCCTGAACATAAGTAGATTTAATTGATTTTTCGAGCGGTTTAATTTCAGTTGGTTCAATCTGCGGAAGAGAAATATGCCCGATCATAACGGACGCCACTCCCGCCTCAATTGCTGAACGAAACGGAAGAAGTTCAATTTGGTCGAAACGGCTGCGAGGCAAATCAATAATCGGCAAACCGCGGTGCGAATCAACCGCCGTATCGCCATGACCGGGGAAATGTTTGACCGTAGCGAGCGCGTTGTTTGATTGGATTCCTTCGATAAAAGCGTTAGCAAAACGAGACACGTCAGTGGGGTTTTCGCCATAGGAGCGAACATTAATAACAGGGTTTAGCGAGTTATTGTTAACATCTACGACTGGCGCAAAAATCTGTTGAACTCCGAGCGCGCGGGCTTCTTTGGCAGTCATTGCGCCTTGCCGTTTGGCAAGTTCAGGTTCATTCGTCGCCGCAACTGCCATGTTCCATGGAAAATTGATCGTATTTTCAAATCTCATTCCGATTCCGGCTTCAAAATCAGATGAAATCAGGAGCGGAACTTTCGCCAATACCTGCATTCGATTGGTGACGCGAACGGCTTCGTAAACAGGAGAGCCAAATAAACAGACGCCGCCAATTTTGTTATCAACTATCTGGCGTTTAATTTCCCCAAAAGCATCGCTGTCCTCGTTCCAAAACTGCGCGTTGATACCAATAGAGACAAGCTGCCCGATTTTCTCGTTAGGCGACATTTTGTGCAATGTTTTTTCCGCCCATTTTTGAGCTTTTTCTGACGGCTGCAAAAAATGGTTGACGGCAGTGGTTTGATTCGGTTTGACACCTAAACCGAAAGCTGAAAAAGAATTAGAAACGAGTAATACAACAAGAAGAAAACTTAAATAATTGCTTGCTTTCATGACGGACATTCGCGGATAGCAGTGTTGAGATTTAGTAGAGAGCGTTTTGTTGCTCCGGTTTCGATGTTTGCTTAAGTTTATCGCAAAGAGGTGAATTTGGGAAACCTGATTGGATTTATCATGACCAATGAATTTTGCTCTGAAATTTTTAAAACGCTTTTCGCTAATTGGAACGATTCAGAAACAAAAAACGAAGTCTCCCTAAAAGACTTCGCCTTCTTATGTCCGTATAATTTAATTTAATTATCCTGAATTTTTGGTTCAGTCGAATCTTTGGCAGAAATTTTGTTAGCGGATTTACGGGTTTCTTCATCAATTTCGGATTCGACGCGGGCGCGAAGTTTATCAACCAGTGAGTCGGCATTAATCACGGCCGCCTCAAGCCTCGTCCGGCTTTGCAAAATTTGGGTCAATTGTTCATTTGTTCTCGTCTTTTCATTTTCGAGCATTTTGCGGCGCGATTCGCGAACTTCTTCGGGGCGCAGAGAGCCGATGGTAGCTGTTTCGCTTTGAATGACTTCCGGGCGCATTTGATAATCAAGCTGTTCTATCTTTGAGCGCATTGCGGCTTCGCGTTCAATGACGTCGGAAAGCTGTTTGCGAAAAGCTTCGGCGCGCCCTTCCGCCAAACTTAATCGTTCCAAATCAAGCAAACTTCGGTCTTCTTTTTCCTGAGCGGAGGAATTGGCTTTATTTGTTGGTGCAACAACAGTTTTAAGCGGACGAGTCGGCAGTTTTTTTTGCGGGTCTGGATTGATGCTGCCATTATTAACGCTGGCCGTGCCGTTTTCACCGTTCAAATCCTCTTCGGCGCGGCTGATAACCTCCGGTTCAAGCGTGGGCGAAATTGTTTGAGGACGAGCTATCGGGGTTGTCCGCCGCGATTTGATTTTGCGCCGCCGCGTCTGTGCATTTACGTCAACCAGAGACCCGAACGTCAAAATCAAAATTAATACTAAAATTTTATTACTTATTGCCATTTCTGTTTCTCTGACCGCCCGAATCTTTGTTTGGAATTAAATCGCCCGTAAAAATTTCAAGGACGGTTTTTGCTGTTCCGACGATTGGAATCAAATCCAAACCAACGTCAAGAGCGCCTCTAACCACGCCTTTTCTGCGAATCGTATTACCTGCCAGCCCAACGACAATCGCTGTTCCGGCAAGCGGAATTGATTTGGACAATCGTTTCGCCAACTGCCATCCCCCAGCCGTGACCACGCGCCGCGTCACGCTCTTTTTATTGTCTTGCAACATAAAATTTTAGAAAGTCATTGTGACAATTTTTCGTCTGCCGTGTATGTTATCCTTTTTTGCAGTCACAATAAACTTTTGATTTTCGTTCCTGTGCTTTCGACTCTAAAATTACTCCGGCTGTTGCTTGGATTTATTAGCCTAGGCGCGACTTGCAAATTTGACCATCGGACAATTTTGATTTACACGCTGCATTCCAGAGATTTGTTGCAGGATTTTGATAAGTTGAAGTTATTAGGATTTATCATTACCAAATCTTAAGAATATCTTTTCCTATATCTGCATTTACTAGGATAAATCTGTGGTTCAACTGTTTTATGGCTTTATTAAAACTTGAAAATTTATCAAAACACTACGGCAATTTTGGGGCGGTCAGAGACCTGACACTTGAAATTGAGCGCGGTGAGTTTTTTGGGATCTTGGGCGCGAGCGGTTCAGGTAAAACAACGATTTTAAGAATGATTGCCGGATTGCAAGAGCCAAGCTCAGGCAAAATCATTTTTGACGGTCAGGATTTAACCGAACTCGCTCCGGAGAAACGCGATTTTGGCATCGTTTTTCAAAACTACGCTTTGCTTCCGCAGCTCAATGTCTTTGAAAATGTTGCCTTGGGACTGAAAGCCAGAAAGCTCGACAAGGATACAATTGAATCAAAAGTCACCGAATTACTAAGTTTGGTAAAGTCAGAGGATTTTGCAGAACGGAGAGTTGATGAACTGTCAGGCGGTCAACAACAACGCGTGGCAATTGCCATGGCGCTTGCCATTGAACCGCAGCTTTTATTATTTGATGAACCGCTTTCAAATTTAGACGCCGCGTTGCGCGAAGAAACGCGTGGTGAATTGCGCGAGCTGGTTAAAAAACTTGGATTAACCGCCCTTTATGTAACGCACGACCAGGACGAAGTGTTTGCGCTTTGCGACCGGATTGCCGTGATGGAAAACGGGCAACTGTTGCAGATTGGAACGCCGCGTGAATTATATGATCATCCCCAATCTGTCGCCGTCGCTCGCTTTTTGGGAAGAAACAATTTGATTCAAGCGGCGCGGCTTCCATCCAGCAAAATCCCCATGCCCGAATTTCAAACTTTAGCGGGCGAACATCGGCTTTTTGTTGATAAAACGGAGAAAGAAAACTTGGGCGCAATAAATCAAATTGTGACTCTCGCGATCCGCCCGGAAAATGTTATCTTGCCTTTTGGAGCTGCTTTTCCCGAAGACAATCTTTTCAAAGCTACAGTCGTTGCTATTCAATATTTCGGGACAACGACGCGAATCGTGCTTGATGCCAACGGTTTGCAAATCGAAACAATTGTTCTCCGGCTCGTCGGGCTAAACGTCGGCGACGATTGCATGGTGAGCCTGCCGCCAAATCGTATTTCAGTGTTCAAAGATTAAATTAGAGACCTTCCGGGAAAGTTTCCGGAGCATCTTTGTGATTCCAACCCGGAGCGCGATCAAGCGGTTCGACTGCGCGAGTTTCGTCAAAGTGAATAAGCGCGTCAAACTGTTTTGATAAACGTGCATTGAAATAATGACTGACGCGTTCGCTTTGCGGGCGGTAAATGACGCCGATTGCCCGTTCAAGCCGAGGCTGACTTAAAATTTCTTTTAATTGGTTATCTTTTAAATTTAGGAAAAAATTTGGCACTCCGATTTGGTGAAATAGCATTTCAAAACTATTTTCAAGCGCCGGACGGACTTTTATCAATTGCGCCGGTTCATCCCAATTGGTTGTCGCCGTTACAGTTCCCGCATAGGTCGTAAACCCAAGTAAAAACGCCGCGTTTTCGTATTGTTCTCTGACAAGCTGCCCGACATTCCATTCTCCTTGCTCGCCCATTTCGGTTGCCCGCGCATCGCCGAGGTGAGAATTATGCGCCCAAACAACAATTTTCGATTTTTGCCCTTCCGATTCAAGATGTGCGGCTAACGCGTGCAAGGTTTCCGCCATATGACGGTCACGCAAATTCCAGCTTGAAACTCTCTTGTTAAACATCTGACGGTAATATTCTTCGGCGTTTTTAACCAGACGCGCGTTTTGTTCGGCAAAGAAAAACTCGTCGCGGGCGACAAAACCGTCGCGACTTGCATATTCGGCGGCACGGCGCTGCAGTTCAACAAGCTGGTTAATAGCCTCGCTTTCGCAAGAATCCTTGAGATCAAATCCTGCCGCGTGACCGTAAGTCTGCGGATCTTCACCGAAATCTTCAAAACATGAATAACGATAACGCGCTCTGGTTGCGGCTTCCGGGTCAACTTTGTCGAGATATTTTAAAACCGCTTCGATTGACGAATGCAGGCTGTATAAATCTAAACCGTAAAACCCGATTTTCCGGTTTATCTCCGGTTGTTGATCGTTATACAAGCGCAGCCATTCGACAAAATTAAGGACAACGCGGTTGCGCCACATCCAGAGCGGAAAACGGTCAAAATCACCCAGAGCATCTTTCGCCGTCTGGTCATTTCCGGCCCGCCGAATATACCGATTAATGCGATAAGCGTCGGGAAAATCGGCTTCGACAGCAACGGCGGAAAAACCTTTTTCAGTAATCAAACGTTTTGTAATTTCGACTCGCGCCTGGTAAAACTCGTGTGTCCCGTGCGAAGCTTCGCCCAAAAGCACGAACCGCGCTTCGCCGATTAACTCAAGAAGCGCGTCATAATCGTTTGCCGCACCCGTAATCGGAACAACTTCCTCTCGAATTAAAGTTGTCAATTTGCCCTGCATAGCTGCCTGAATTATTATCGAGGAGCAAAAAAAGGCTTCACGCCTTGGTAATGGTTATTTGTTAGACGTTTGTTGATCCGCTTCTTTCAGTGTGCCTTCCGTATCATCGCCAAAATCAGGAATTTGGTTGTAACCGGCAAGGCGGACAGGAGGATCTGCAACCTCTTCGAGAGGCTTTTGGTCAACCAGTTTGCCTTCGGACAAATCCTGTTCACTAGATTGTGTTTCCTGTTCTGTTGTCATAAAACATAATTCTCCTTTTAGTTTTTGAGTAAGTTTAAAATTAATCGCTAATAGTTAGTTTTTCAGTACGTTGGCGCACACTATGAGCGGCGACATTAGTGCGTAAGTTGAAGCTGATTTTGT
Source organism: Pyrinomonadaceae bacterium (assembly GCA_040005335.1). GTDB lineage: Bacteria > Acidobacteriota > Blastocatellia > Pyrinomonadales > Pyrinomonadaceae > JBBQUS01. The sequence continues at coordinate 16,319 of JBDTZD010000390.1, forward strand.
CTATATTTATGGTAAGCTGTTAATAATTTTTATCTCTGCACTTAAATTTCTTTGATGGAACAGATTTTCGGAAACGGCGGTCTTATCGCCAAAAATCATCTGGAATACGAATTCCGTGACGGACAGATTCGAATGGCGGAGGCGTGTTTGCGGGCTTTTGAAGAACATCGTCACCTGATTGTCGAAGCTGGAACCGGAACGGGCAAAACTCTAGCGTATCTGGTCCCGGCAATTGCGTTTGCGCTTGCCGAAAAAAAGCGCGTCATTATCTCCACCGGCACCAAAAATTTGCAAGAACAATTGATGGAAAAAGACATTCCATTTTTGCAAAAAATCTTGCCGAAAAAATTTACTGCTGCCTACATGAAAGGTCGCAGCAATTACGTTTGTCTGCACAAGATTAAACGCGCCGAAAACGCGCCGATTCTGGCGGGGTTGGACGACATTGACTATTTTGACGAGGTTCGGCATTGGTCACGGCAATCCGCGACGGGAGATAGAGCCGAATTAGTTGATTTACCCGAAAATCTTTCGTTTTGGCGTCATATTGACGCGCGTTCGGAAACTTGTTTAGGACAAAAATGCCCGGATTTTGAGCCGTGCTATATCACCCGGATGCGCCAACGAGCTTCGGATGCGGACATTGTCATCGTCAATCATCATTTGTTTTTTGCGGATTTAAGTCTTCGGGGCGATTCCGGTTATGGGCGAATCATCCCGGATTACGGCGCAGTCGTTTTTGACGAAGCACACCTCATCGAAGACATCGCCGCCGATTATTTTGGCTCGCAGATTTCGAGTTATCAAACGGATGAATTGGTGCGCGATGTCAGCAATTTGACTTTAACGGATGTCAACGTCAACCGGGATTTGATGAAAATTGCGAGCCGCGTGACTAATTTTGGCGACAGATTTTTTGCTGGATTCCAAGCTGGGCGCGGTGAAGAGGGACGTTATTTGCTAACTCCCGACACTTTTCGCCGACCAAAAAACAAAGAATACGAAGTAACCGCGCAGGGCGAAGCGTTTATGGCTTTTGATAAAGCGCTCGAACGACTCGAAACGTTTCTCGATGCCATGACCAAAGAGCAAAACGCGGATGTTGAAAATCTGGTCAGACGCGCTCGACAAATCCGTTTTGACCTTGATTTCATCTGCGCCGGAGACGACAAAAAGTTTGTTTACTGGTTAGAGCGACGCGGGCGCGGAACGTTTTTGAGAGCTTCGCCAATTGACGTTTCAGGCTTGCTCGCCGACAAACTTTTTGAGAAAACCGAAAGCGTGATTCTAACTTCAGCGACGCTTTCGACCAACAACAGTTTTAAGTTCGTCAAAGAACGTCTTGGCTTAGAATACGAACAAACCGACGATTTAATAGCGCCTACCTCGTTCGACTACCAAAAACAAGCAATTTTGTATTTGCCGCCACGAATGCCCGATCCGCGCGACGCTGATTTTCTCCAAGTTGCGGCTGGCGAAATAATTCAACTTTTGGAAATTACAAAGGGACGGGCTTTTGTGCTCGCGACGAGCAACGCTTCGATGAAAGCGCTTTACGACCGCGTTGCGCCGCGTCTCGATTATCCATGTTTTGTGCAGGGAACGATGTCAAAAGCCGGACTTCTCGATAAATTCAGAAAAACGTCCAATGCGGTTTTATTTGCGACTTCTTCGTTTTGGCAAGGGGTTGACGTGCGCGGCGAACAATTGTCATGTGTGATTATTGATAAACTTCCTTTTGCCGTCCCGACCGATCCGATTGTCGCTGCCAGACAGCGTTTTATTGACGAAAACGGCGGCTCGTCATTTTTTGAGTACTCTGTCCCGCAAGCTGCGATTTCACTCAAACAAGGTGTTGGTAGATTGATTCGCAGCGCGACCGACACCGGCGTCTTAGCAATTCTTGACCCTCGCATAACAACCAAAGGTTACGGCAAAGTTTTCTTAAACAGTTTGCCGCGAATGAGAATCACTTCGAATTTGCAAGATGTCGCTGAGATTTTTCAGAAGGAAAATAATGATGTCGAATTTTGAAGAAATTTTTGAATTATTAAAACCAATTTTTCAAACTTACGAAACGGATCTGGCTGTAAAAATAGATCAACCGGGCAAATACTATTTGATTTCAAAAAAACCTTTTAATAAAAAAGAACTTTGGTTTGGCGGAGTCGAAATCAAGAAAAACTACGTCAGTTTTCATCTCGTTCCGGTTTACCTGTTTCCTGAAATGATCGAAAAAATATCAGCCGGTTTAAAAAAGAGAATGCAAGGCAAAGCCTGTTTTAACTTTAAGAAAACCGACGAACAGATTTTTGGCGAGCTGGCAAATTTGACGCTCCAGGGTTTTGAAATTTTCAAGCAAAAAGAATTAGTTTGAAGTTTACAAATTTCCGGTGGCGGCAGCCATCACTTTTTCGGGCGTCGCTTCGGTGCGCGTAAACTCGCCGGTCATTTTGCCTTCGTGCAAAACCATTATGCGATCGGACAATCCCAGCACCTCGGGCAGTTCGGACGAAACCAGGACAATTGCCAAACCCTTTTGCGCCAGTTCGTTAATGTTTGCATAAATTTCCTGTTTCGCGCCGACATCAATTCCGCGCGTTGGCTCGTCCAAAAATAAAACTTTGGGGTTTGTCAGCAGCCATTTAGCCAGCACGACTTTTTGCTGATTGCCGCCGGAAAGCGTTCCGACGATGGTTTGGACAGAATTCGTTTTAACGCGCAAATCTTTTCGCGCCCTTTCACCCGCTGCAAATTCACGATTTTGATTTGTAATAAACCGACCGGAAATCTGTTTCAATCCGGCAAGCGTCATATTGTTTAAAATGGTTTGCTCGAGAATCAAACCCAAACGTTTGCGGTCTTCGGTAACAAATCCGATGCCATGATGAATCGCATCTGCAGGAGAATTTATCTCAACTGGTTTGCCATCAACCAAAATTTGACCGCTCACTTTGCCTTTGTGGGCGCCAAAAATTGACATTAACAGTTCGCTTCGCCCGGCGCCCATCAAACCCGCAATCCCTAAAACTTCGCCTCGTTTAACCGAGAACGAAATGTTTTTGACCAAATTCTTTCCGGTATGTTCGGGATCATCGGCAGTTAGATTTTTGACTTCGAGCGCGATTTCGCCGTGTTCGTGATGAGTTTCGGGGAAAATGTCGCCGACATCGCGCCCGACCATCAGTTCGATGACACGCGTTATCGTTAGATCTCTAATGTTTTGCGTCCCGACGGTTTTGCCGTCGCGCAAAACCGTGATCCGGTCGCTCATTTCAAAAACTTCGCCCAGCTTATGCGAAATGTAAATCATGCTGACGCCGCGCGAGAGCAAATCCCGCAAGATACCAAATAAAGTTTTGACTTCAGATTCGGTCAGAGCAGCAGTCGGTTCGTCCAGGACCAGAATTTTCGCGTTTTGAGAAAGAGCCTTGGCGATTTCAACAAGCTGTTGCTGCCCGATACCGAGATTACCAACTTTTGTGCGGGGATTGATGGGGAGATGTAAATCCTGTAAAAGCTTGCCGGCGCGGGCGTACAGTTCTCCCCAATTTATGACACCGATTTTGTTTGGTTCGCGCCCTAAAAAAATATTTTCGCCTACGGTCAATTCTTTGACGAGCGAGAGCTCTTGAAAAATAATCGCGATTCCGGCGGCTTCCGAATCACGGATAGTTTTGAATTGTTTGACCGCGCCGTCAATCACAATATCGCCGCCGTAGCTGCCAAAAGGGTAAACTCCGCTCAAAACTTTCATCAGAGTGGATTTGCCCGCTCCGTTTTCTCCGACCAACGAATGAAACTCGCCGCTCCGCAAATCAAAAGTTACTCCGTCCAAAGCCTTGACGCCAGGAAATTCTTTGGTAATCGCATTCATTGCCAGCAATGCGTTCGTCTTTTGTCCTTCGTCTTTTGTCATTTGGGTATGTTATCTCTCAAGTTGATTTATTAACGTCCGCCGCTGTTTTCAAATTTGAAAAGAATAAAAGCGGCGGACGTTGTAATGACGGACTCTTATTTCGGTCTTTGATTAGCGGGAATGTTTTTGTAAATTTCGTCGGCAGTATGATAACCGTCATTAATAACATCGGAAAGGTTCGATTTATCAATCACCTTTGGCTCAAAGAGTAGAGACGGTATTTCCTTGTTGACGGACTTGATTTTATCAGTGGTGGCAACGGATTCTTTTTTGGCAAGCTTGATGGCAGCATCAACTGCTCCATAAGCGAGTGGCTGAATTGGTTTATAAACCGTCATCGTTTGTTCTCCCTGAGCGATGCGCTGCAAGGCAATTAGTTCTGCATCTTGTCCGGTGACAACAACCTTACCAATCAAATTTTGACCTTTCAGAGCCTGAATCGCTCCGCCGGCAGTACCGTCGTTAGAAGCAACGACCGCGACGACTTCGTTTCTATGTTGCGTCAACGCATTTTCAACTATTTTAAGAGCTTCTTCAGCTTTCCATTCGGCGGCAAACTGTTCGGCGACAATTTTAACGTCGCCTCGGTCAATTGCCGGTTTGAGTGTTGCTAATTGCGCATCTTTCAGTAGCAAAGCGTTATTGTCGGTCGAAGAGCCATAAACCATAATGTAATTGCCTTTCGGCGCGTGATCAAGCGCGTATTTGGCTTGCATTTCACCGATTTTCGTTACTTGGTGCGAAACATATAAATCCAAATCATCGCTTTTTACCAGCCTGTCATAGCTAATGACCGGAACACCCTGTTTTTTAGCCGATGCAACCGAAGCGGCAGCGACCTGAGCATTGTGCGGGGCGATTATCAAGACATCAATCCCTTTGGTCAAAAGGTCTTCAACTTGTTTGTTTTGACGATCATCATTGCCGTCGGCAACGGTGACAGAAAGCTCTGCCCCAAGTTCGGCGGCACGTTTTTCGATTAACTGCTTGTCGCGCTGCCAGCGTTCTTCTTTGAGAGTGTCCATTGAAAATCCAATCCTAACCTTCCCACCCGCGTTTTTAGCAGCATTCGGGGTATTCCCGCCCTGCTGATTTGGTGTGTTTAGACACGCTGCGACCGCCGTTAAAGCGGTTAAAATTATCATCCACAAAAAAATCTTACGCATTTGATTCGCTCCTTCGTTGAGAATTCCAAGATAGTTCTTGAATAAGTGATGTATTTCGCTGATGCTGAAAATAGCGGCAAACGGCGGGAATTTCAAACGCCAAATGCTTTGTTTGGAGAAAACATGCTAAATTTGTTGTTTTGGAAGTTACAAGAAATTCGACAAACTCTCAAATTATTTCGGGCTAAATGCGGTTTTCGCAAAAAAAGGCTTGCAAATTTAAGATAAACAGATAAAATCCTTGAGTACATTTGTGCGCCGGAAACATTTCAAATTTTTCGGCCTTGTAATGGTCAACTATTTACTGACAATTAAGCAATATTCGTGTAAGTGATTCGTTATTCAGGTTTTACACGGAGGAAGTGAAAGCAAATTAATTAAGGAGAAAGTTATGAGCAAAACAAAATTTTTACGGAGCATAACGGCCGCGTCTCTCGCAACGGCTGTTTTCGCGACGTCTTCAATGCTAGCGTTGGCTGCTCCGGGCAAAGCTGATATGGGCGAACTGATTGTTTCCGGCGGTTCGGCAGTGACAGTCAACGGTGAGGCAGCTAATACAGGACGCACTGTCTTTTCGTCAAACACAATTACGACCCCTGCGGACACTGCGGCAATAGTTAATCTAGGCAAACTCGGTCAAATCGAACTTGCCCCGAACTCAAGCATGAGTTTGACATTTAATGAAACCGGCATCTCCGGGACGCTCTTGAACGGTCGCGTAAAAGTTTCCGGCGCGAACGAAATTGCCGCCAACATTCAAACTAAAACAGGTCTGGTAACTGCCGAATCAAATCAAGCCAAAAATTTTACAGTCAGTTTTGATGGGGCGAAAACTGATGTCTCCAGCGATGCTGGAGTTGTCACCCTCAACGAAAATGGCAATGCCGTTAAAGTTGGCAAGAAAAAGGACGATGATGACAAAGGCTTTTTTAGCGGTCATTCGGCGGTATTATATGCGATTGTTTTTGGTGCGGCGGCGGCGACAATTATTTATGTTGCAACCAGCGACAGCAACAAAATCACTCTTAGCGGTGGTTCAACAGTCGTTAGCCCGACTCGTTAAAATTTAATTTCGTGTTGCCCGGCTTTAGAATTAATATCGGCTGCGGCAACCAACAGGAGGAATATATTGATGTTTAATAGAAATTTACTTCGCAAAACTCTTGCGTCCTGCTCTTTAGTTGCCGTTTGGTGCGTTTCTTCGATGGTTGCGCTCGCTGCGGTTGACGGAGGACAAGTCTCAAGTGCTTCAATTACAGTGTCTGGAACGGTAACGATTAATGACCGCGCCGCGATTTCCAACAGCACACTTGTTTCCGGCAGCACTGTAACGACTGGCGAGAGTGCGGATTCGGTTGCTACGGTTGACATGGGCAAACTCGGTCGCGTAGAACTTCTCTCACAATCCAGCCTCGTTCTTAAATTCGACGATAACGGAATTTATGGGACTTTACTCGTTGGCAAAGTGCGCGTCATGAATATGTCTGGTGTCACCACAACAGTCGCCACCAAAGAAGGTATTGTCATTGGCGATACAAGACAAGCTAATACGTTTACAGTTGAAACCGAGTGCGGCCGAACGGCGGTTAACTTGGCGGTCGGTTTTGCAACTCTCCGCGCTGAAGGTCAAGACCGTCAAGTGGCAGCTGGCACGGAAGCCGTAGCTGGAAATTTGCAACAGGCGGGTTGTCGCCCATGCTTGCGTCCAGATTTAAATTCGAGCTTTCCATCAGTTGGCTTTCTACCAGTGCTTCTGCCAATCCTAATTGGAGTGGGTGTTGGAACAGCTTTGATTGTTAAAAACAAAGGCAACAATGTCGAAACTGGCGGTGGCGGCATTATTGTTAGTCTTAATCGCTAGTTCTTAAATCGGGGGGAAGCTTTGTTCGCCTTCGATACTTGAGTTTTGGTGGGTTACACGATTTAATATTACGTGTAACCCACTTCTTTTTTTATTATTCTAAGAAATAAATATAATTAATTAAATTATATGCACATTGCAGTTATTGGAACAGGATATGTTGGCTTAGTGACGGGAGCTTGTTTCGCCGAATTTGGGGTTGATGTAATTTGTGTTGACATTGACGCGGGTAAAATTGCTCGCTTACAGGATGGCGTGATTCCTATTTACGAACCGGGACTTGATCAACTTGTAGCGCGCAATGTTCAAGCTGGGCGCCTTCATTTTACAACAAACTTGAAAGAAGCAATCGAACGTTCGCTGGTGATTTTTATCGGTGTTGGGACGCCGCCAAATGAAGATGGAACTCCCAATATGAGCTACGTCGAATCGGCTGCGAATTCCATTGCCGAATTTATGACTGATTACAAAGTGATTGTTACGAAATCAACCGTACCGGTCGGAACTGGTAAATGGCTTCGCAAAATTATTCAGGAACGGCAGAAAACGAAAACCAACTTTGGAATAGCCTCAAACCCGGAATTTTTGCGCGAAGGGGCGGCGATTAGTGATTTTATGCGTCCAGACCGAGTGGTCATTGGCAGTGACGATGAAACTGCAATTGCAATCATGAAAGATTTATATCGTCCGCTGTATCTAATCGAAACACCGATTGTAATTACTTCGCTTGAAGCCGCGGAACTAACCAAATATGCTGCTAATGCGTTTCTGGCAACTAAAATTTCGTTTATCAATGAAATTGCTAACCTCTGCGACCAAATTGGCTGCGATGTTCACGATGTGGCGCGGGGAATCGGAATGGATAAACGTATTGGCAGTAAGTTTTTGCATCCGGGGCCCGGTTTCGGCGGTTCATGTTTTCCGAAAGACACGAGCGCTCTAACAACCGTTGCGCGAGGTTTCGGAACAGACTCCCTGATCGTTGACGCCGTGATCGAAGTGAATCGTCGTCAGCGTCAGGCTATGATTGTGAAAATCGAAAAACTGGTTGGCGATTTAGCTGGAAAAACAATTGGTGTTCTCGGTTTATCTTTCAAGCCCGAAACCGACGATATGCGCGATTCTCCCGCTATTGAAATAATCAATCAAATGATCAAACGCGGTGCGCGCATCAAAGCATTTGATCCAGTGGCAATGGAGGAAGCCAGGCATTCGCTGCCAGACATTTCTTATTGCAAAGATGAATACGAAGCTATTAAAGACTCGGACGCGCTGGTTCTGATGACCGAATGGAATCAATTTCGTGCGCTTGACATGGAAAAGGTCAAGCGTCTTTTGAAAGCGCCGAAGATTGCGGATCTGCGCAACATCTACGAACCAAGCGATATGCGCGAGCAAGGTTTTGAATACGTCGGCGTTGGACGCTAAACAATTACGAATTACGAATTATGAATTACGAAATCGCGGTTTGGTCACGCCCGTAATTAGTAATTTGACATTTGTAATTGAAATTTTATGCAAAGCGGAAAATTTTTAGTGACGGGCGGGGCTGGATTTATCGGCTCTAATTTGGCTGAAGCGTTGATAAAACAAAACGCAAAAGTTCGCATTATTGATAACTTTCTTACCGGACACAGAGAAAACCTTGAAGAAATTTCCGGTGATTTCGAGTTTATTGAAGGCAGCATCAATGATGGAGCAACGTTGAAAAAAGCTCTCGAAAACGTTGAAGTTGTCTTTCATCAAGCCGCCTTGCCGTCGGTTCCGCGTTCAGTTGCCGATCCACTCGAAACCCACGAAGTCTGTGTTAACGGAACGTTTAATTTACTTTTACAAGCTCGTGACGCCGGAGTTCGACGCTTGATTTACGCAGCATCTAGTTCGGCTTACGGCGACCAGGAGATTTTGCCAAAAGTTGAAACGATGCGCCCCGATCCTCTTTCACCTTACGCAGCAGCAAAGCTTGTTGGAGAATATTACTGCCAGGTTTTTAACCGTGTTTACGGTCTGGAAACAATTGCGCTGCGTTATTTTAATGTTTTTGGGCCGAGACAAGATCCAAGTTCACAATATTCCGGGGTTATTTCCCGCTTTGTTGACGCGCTGATGACTGACAAAACACCGATTATTTACGGTGACGGCGAGCAATCTCGTGATTTCACCTTTATTGCTAACGTGGTCAATGCCAATATTAAAGCTGCCATGACGACAAAAGGCATTGGCGAAACAATGAATGTCGCCAACGGCGAACGCGCCACGCTCAATCAATTGCTCGAAGTTTTAAAGAAAATTACCGATAACCCAAATGTCAAAGCTGAATATCGTCCGGCTCGAACGGGCGATGTCAAAGACTCGCAAGCCGATAACCACCGCGCCGTTGAATGTTTAGGTTATGAGAAACTCGTCGGATTAGAAGAAGGTTTGCGAAAAACGATTGACTGGTGGAAAAAGAGCCGCTTTGCAAAGATTGCTTAATCTTTGCAAAGCTTGAGTTTCCTTTATTTTACTAGCTTTTTCAATTTTACATTTAATAGTAATGACAAAATTACTCTTGTCATACCGATATTTTTCTTAATCAACGCTCCAAACTGAATAGCCTCCCGCCGGGCTGAATCTGTAAGCCGTTCCTTCAAAATCATCAATATAGTTAGTTGGACAAAAGCTTAGATAAAATCCTACATCCATGCGCTGAGTCGCATTGGCGGCAATCACATCGCACCCGGTCGAAATAGCGAGTTGTGAACAAAAATACATTCCCTCTCCCGCCGCGACTTCGCAAGCGACCAGCCAAATTGTTCCAATCGCGCCTTTGTTTCGGAGCGGTGCAAAGGCACAGACATCATTGACAGTCATCCGACAATTTTCGCCGATTCGCAATCCGCCGGGCGAGCCGTGACAATTGATAATGACGTTGTGCAAATACAATTCTTCCGAGTGATCAATCGCCCAATTAATCCAGTTGACAACATTTTGAACGTTGGCGTTTTTGGGCATCTTCCATGATTGCCACATCTTAAACTCATAGTCCGGCACGTTGTAAGAATGCAGCGCCAGCGATGGTTGCGTCATTTTGATCATAATTGTTTGTCTCCTGTTTCAGAAATTATTGTTTGACAAGCTCAAAGCGGGGATTTTGCGCACGTTCGGTTTGCGAATTGTTCAGGGCAAGCGTTCTTGTTAATCCATAGCCAATTGCAGATAATCGGCTCGCCATCAATTCCGACATTGGTTAATCGTTTCTGAACTTTGGTTTTTAAGATTTTCTGTCAAAATAAAGCAAAACGCGCGAGTCAAGAGATTCAAGCGCAACAAACTCATCTCGGCGGAAAAGCGCCAGCGCTTTTCCGCCGAGAGTCGAAATTTGTTAAAATAAAAAGTGCGTTGAGCGGATTGCGACATCCAAAATTTTTAACAATTTTTGGCGAGGGAAAAATTATTATCTCTCTGAATTTTAACTTATTTCGCCGGCAAACATATTTTTCAGGCTTTCCGTGTAGGGTGCGCGGGCGACGCCTTTTTCAGTGATAATGGCGGTGATAAATTCATTGGGCGTCACGTCAAATGCCGGATTGTTCACCAAAACGCCGGTTGGCGCGAGCTGGTTTTCTTTGATGTGCGTCACTTCCCTTTCATTTCTCTGTTCGATCGGAATTTCTTTGCCGGTCGGCGTACTCATGTCAATTGTCGAAAGCGGCGCGGCAACGTAAAAAGGAATGTCATGTTGTTTTGCCAAAACGGCGACCATGTATGTCCCAATTTTATTGGCAGCGTCGCCGTTGGCTGCAATTCTATCGGCTCCGACTACAACCGCTTGGACTTTCCCCTGCTGCATCATGTAACCGGACATATTATCGGTAATCAGAGTGACGGGAATATTATCCTGCATCAGTTCCCATGCGGTTAGGCGCGCTCCCTGCAAATAAGGACGAGTTTCGTCGGCAATAACGGCGATGGCTTTACCCGCGTTGACTGCGCCGCGAATCACTCCGAGTGCAGTTCCCCAAACTCCTCCCGTTGCCAGTGCTCCGGCGTTGCAATGCGTTAAAACTGTCGAGTTGTTAAGAAGCAATTCGCCGCCAAAACGAGCGATATGTGATTGCGCTTCGATGTCTTCTACCTGAATTGCGAGCGCATCATCAACTAAAATTTGTTTGATGTCCGAGAGGCTTTTGCCGTCAGCTTTGGCTTTTGAAAAAGTGCGTTTCATCCGCTCGATTGCCCAAAAAAGATTAACCGCAGTCGGGCGCGTCGCCGCCAACGTTTCGCAGATATAATCCAAATCGTCTTCAAAATCCGCCAGCGAAGTACCAACAAACTCTTTTGCGCCAAGCGCGATACCATAAGCAGCCGAGACGCCGATAGCTGGCGCGCCGCGCACCACCATTTCCCGAATTGCATCGGCAACTTCACGGTAAGAATGCAGAGTCAGCCATTTTTCCTCTGTTGGCAAAAGACGTTGGTCAAGCATTCTCACACCTTCATCAGACCATTCGACTGGTTTTATCATTCCTTTAATTGTCCTTTTATAAAAATTCGTTTTGCTATTTTTCGCCAAAATCATAGCAGAAACTTTACGAGTTTGCGCCTGCGATGTTAAAGTTTTTTCGGATAGTGATAAACTTCCAAATTAAGATTAAAGAATTATCGCAAAGTAAGAAAACAAAAACCGCAACGCATGAAAAGCCAGCCGCCGCGCGAACACTGTTTGATTGTCGAGGGAAATTTTTTCACCGAATCGGAAGCCGAACACGCCCTGCGTGACCCGTTTATCGAAGACTGGGTTGAGGAGACGGGCAATTTTCGGATTCACAATTTTGATAATATTGAAGTCGGCGCGGGGATTGCTCTCGGCTGGCTCTCAATTAAAATGATTGACGACGAGATTTTTGAGATTAGCTGTTCGCGCCCCGATAAACCTCTTACCGAACAAAAAGCAAAAATTATTGCCGAGAATTTGCGCCGCCAGGGAATGTTTGATGAAGTAAGTATTGAAGCCAGAGAATAAAAGACGTTGATATCTTTTTGATTATTTGCATACTACGCAATCCTGCGGATAGAGAGTTCGGTGGCAGTTATCGTCTAAAATATTAAATTAGCGCAAGCGGGTTCGAGATTTGTTTAAGTCTCGAACCCGCTTGATGCGTACTAAATTGTGCAAACTCAATTTTGATATAAGTTTACAATAAATTTTAAAAACTACAAAAAAAGCAAATTTTAATGGAACAAGCAACGGGACTGCAGATGAATGAAGTTTTAACAGGAAAGTATTTACCCGAAAATTTGCGCTCGCTTGAGCGTTTATCATGGAATTATTGGTGGAGTTGGGGAACAGACGGCGCGGCGGTTTTCCGCGAACTGGATCCAACGTTATGGGAAAAAACCGAACAAAACCCGCGCCGGATGCTGCAGGAAATCAGTCAATTTCATCTCTGGCAACGCGCTTGCGACGCGCATTTTGTCGCGCGCGTCGAAGAATTAACCCATGATTTTGATGATTATCTGGCAAACAAGCCGCGCGTTTACGGCGATGGCACGAGCCGCCCGATAACTCCGGAAAATCCGGTCGCCTATTTTTGCGCCGAATACGGTGTGCATAATTCTCTCCCCCTCTATTCAGGCGGTTTGGGAATTCTAGCCGGAGACCATTTAAAATCCGCCAGCGATTTATGCGTTCCGCTGGTTGCTGTCGGGCTATTCTACCGTTACGGCTATTTCCGGCAGCGCATTAACGCCGACAATTTACAGCACGAAATTTATCAGGAATCGGTGTCAGAGAATTTGGCAATTCAGCCCGTCCTCAATTCAAACAACGAACCCGTCAAAATTTCCTTGCAAATGCGCGGGCGGACAGTGGTGGCGCAGGCGTGGCTGGCGCAAGTCGGGCGCATTTCGCTTTACCTGCTTGATACCAACGTCGCTGAAAATGCCGAAGTTGACCGCTATGTGACAGGACATCTTTACGGCGGCGATAAAGAAACGCGCGTTGTTCAGGAGATGCTGCTGGGCATCGGGGGCGTCCGGCTGCTCAGAAAACTAAACATTGAACCATCCGTATTTCATCTGAACGAAGGTCATTCGGCATTTTTAACTTTGGAATTGTCGAGAGAAATAACCGAAAGCCAGCAACATTTGAGCTTTAAGGATGCGGCGAAGAAAGTTCGTGAACGATGTGTGTTCACGACGCACACGCCGGTTTCCGCCGGAAACGACGAGTTTTCGACAGATTTGTTAGACGAGTGTTTTGATGACGACTTTCTTGCCGGCCTAAATTTATCAAAAGAAGATTTCTTTTCGCTCGGACGCATCAATCCGGATGACGACCAGGCGTGGTTTGGAATGACTCCGCTAAGTTTGCGAATGTGCCGCAAAGCTAATGGCGTAAGCCGCAAGCATGGCGAAGTTTCGCGTCGCCTGTGGCAGCAAATGTACGGCGTCGAAGCGCCGGAAGAAGTTCCGATTACGCACATCACCAATGGCGTTCACGCTCCGACCTGGATCGCGCCGCTGCTCAAAGACATGTATAGGCAAAACTTGGGCGCAAATTGGCTTAAACTGCTCGGAAACGGCGAAAACTGGCGGCAGGCGGTCGAGCAAATCCCAGCTGCTCAAATATGGCGTGTTCATAGTCTGCTTAAAAATCAGCTTATCGCTTTTATCCGCGACCGCGCCGCCCAAAATCTTGCCAGAAACGGCGAGCCGACTGAAACCGCGAGAAACTTGTTTGAGCCAGCCGCGCTCACTATCGGCTTCGCCAGGCGGGTAGCGGCTTACAAACGCTGGAATTTGCTGCTTGCTCAGCCGGAAAGACTGCTTGAATTAATTGATAGCACAGAGAGACCTGTACAATTTGTTTTTGCCGGAAAAGCTCATCCGCAAGATCGCGGGGCGAAAGTGATTTTGCAAAATCTGCTGCAGAATCGTCAAAACTCGAGCTTTGACCGCCGCGCGATTTTCCTTGAAGATTATGATCAGGAAATGGCACGATACTTAGTGACCGGTGTTGACGTTTGGATGAACGTCCCGCGCCGCCCGCTTGAAGCTTCCGGGACAAGCGGCGAAAAAGCTGCGATGAATGGAGTCTTAAATTTTTCGATTCTCGATGGCTGGTGGATTGAAGGTTACGACGGAACCAACGGGTTTGCGATTAGCGAAGAGGGCGAGCTTTCGGATGATTTTGACGAAAATGAAATTGATGAAACGGACGCTAATTCGCTGTACGAAATACTCGAACAAAAAATCGTTCCGACGTTTTACGAACGCGATGGGCAAGGGTTGCCGAGCCGATGGGTTGAAATGATGCGTCGTTCGCT
>JBDTZD010000106.1:0-2865 GCA_040005335.1 Pyrinomonadaceae bacterium
CGTGAACGCGCACCGTGTCGCCCGATTTGAAATCGGGAATGTTATCTCTCAGCTGCGTATTTTCAACAAAATCAAGTTTATTCATTTTAGTAATAGGTAATAAGTGATAGGTAATAGGTAATAAGACAAAGAAGATGCTTACCACCTACTACTTATCACCCGTCACTTTTTGTCAATAAATCCGGTCTATTATTTTCAGTTTTCTCTAATGCTCGCTGCCTGCGCCATTTCTCAATCTCGGCGTGATTGCCGTTTAATAAAACTTCCGGGACGCGCATTCCTTGAAACTCCGGCGGGCGCGTGTAGTGCGGAAAATCCAGCAAATCGTTTTCAAAAGAATCGTTCGCGGCTGAAGTTTCGCTGCCCAAAGCGCCAGGCAGGAGGCGCGTAATGGCGTCAACCAAAATCAGTGCCGCCGGTTCCCCGCCCGATAAAACATAATCGCCGACTGAAATTTCGTCGGTGACGAGAGCTTCATTGACCCGTTCGTCAACGCCTTCGTAACGTCCGCAGATTAAAACAAGATGCTCGGCGTTTTCGGCAAACTCACGAACCACAGCTTGTTTTAGTTGTCTGCCTTGGGGCGTCAGCAAAATGATGTGCGCGCCGCTTGGAAAACTCGCTCGCTCGCTCGTGCCAACTAAACTTTTAATCGCGGCGAAAATCGGTTCGGGCTTTAAAACCATTCCGTCGCCGCCGCCAAATGGTCGGTCATCAACCATTCGATGTTTATCCGTCGCCCAGAGGCGCAAATCGTGAATCTTGATTTCAACAATTCCTGCCGCCCGCGCCCGTCTAATAATTCCAAAATCAAAGATTTCGCGGAAGAAATCAGGAAAGATTGTCAAAATGTCAATTCTTAACATTTGGTCTTGGGTCTTTGGCTTTTGGTCTTTGAAAAAGAAACACCTGCGCAAAAGTCAAAAACCAAAGACCTAAAACCCAAGACCGTTCATTCAAAAATCCAATAAGCCTTCCGGCAAATCAACGCGAATCAACTTGTTTTTAACGTCAACTTCAACGCAAATCGTGAGGGCAAAAGGTATCAGAAAATCTTTTTTACCATCGGCTGTGCTGCTGTCAACGACTAAAACTTCCGTTCCGCCGGTTCGCATCACTTCTCGGACCCTGCCGAGCATTTGACCGTCGAGCGTTTCGACCGCACAGCCTTCGAGCTCCCAATCAAAAAATTCATCTTCTTCAAGTGCAACCGCCTCTTCTTCCGGAACGCAGATTTCGCAGTTGACCAAGGTTTCCGCTGCTTCAATCGAATCAAAATCCTGGAATTTCAAAATGACGCGATTCTTTTGAAACCAGAAGGACGCCAGCGTCAGTTCGAGACGTTCGCCATTTGCCTTGACCGCAGTAACCGTTTTGGTCTCTTGAAAGCGTTCCGGAAAATCGGTTAAAACTTCGGCGGCAAGTTCGCCGCGCAAACCACGAGTTTTAACAGTTTTCGCAATGGCAACCAAATCAGTCAAGGATTTTACTCGACTATCTCAAGCGCGATTCGTCGTCCTTGTTTGAGGCTTGCCGCATGAAGTAGAGAACGCAAAGCTTTGATTGTTCGCCCCTCGCGTCCAATAACTTTGCCCATGTCGCCCCCTGCCACGCGAATTTGCAAAACGGTCGCCGAACGATCTCCTCTTTCAATCACCTCGACGGCTTCCGCATCGTCAACGATTGATTTGACTAATTTTTCGATTGCTTCTCGCACTTTAAATTTTAGGCTCCAGCAGCAGTATCGGGCGCTGCCGCGACCGGATTGTGTTTGATCAAACTGTGAACCGTTTCGGTCGGTTGCGCGCCGACGCTAATCCAATATTGAATCCGTTCATGGTTTAGATTTACTGCCGCCGGATTGATCATTGGATTATAAGTGCCGACATTTTCCAAATATCTGCCGTCACGTTTGGAGCGTTTTTCTTTGACCACGATGCGATAAAAAGGTTTCCCTTTTGCGCCCATTCTCATTAAACCAATTGATAACATTTTATTCGTAATACGTATTACGTATTACGTAATACGTAACAACCAAAATGGCATATTGCGTATTACGTATTACGTATTACCGTTTCTTCTTGTGTCTTTTTTTCTTTCTAATTCTACTGCTGGGTTCGTTAGTTTCTTCAGACATGCTGCCTCCGCCTAACATTCCGCCGAGTCCGCCCATCCCGCCTAAATTTGGCATTCCGCCGCCACCGAGCAGACCGCCCATTTTCTTCATCATTCCGCCGCCGAGCCCGCCCATCGCGCCCCCTAAACCGCCGAAAAGTCCGGCTTTGTTCATCTGCGTCATCATCTGGCGCATATCGACATACTGTTTAAGGAGTCCATTGACATCGGCAATAGTCGAACCTGATCCTCTGGCGATGCGGGTTTTGCGACTGGCATCAATGATTTTGTAATTGTTGCGCTCCTGTCTGGTCATCGAATCAATCATGGCTTCGGTGCGGCGCATTTGACGTTCGATTTGCTCGCTCTGCTCGTCGTTTAATTCGGGCAAACCCAATCCGCCCGTTAACGCTTCGGGCAGCATCTTCATCATTTTGGACATCGAGCCAAGCTTTTTAAATTGTCCCAACTGATTGCGAAAATCTTCGAGCGTAAACTCGTTTTTCGCCATTTTTTCGAGCTGACGCTCTGCTTCCGACTCGTCCATTTTGTCCTGGACTTGTTCAATCAGCGTCAAAACATCGCCCATCCCTAGAATGCGCTGCGCGATCCGGTCTGGATAAAACGGTTCGATAGCGTCGTACTTTTCGCCGACGCCGACGAATTTTACCGGCTGTCCGGTTACTTCCTTGATTGAAAGAGCCGCGCCGCCGCGCGCGTCGCCGTCCATTTTGGTTAAGACGATGCCGG
>JBDTZD010000363.1:0-30430 GCA_040005335.1 Pyrinomonadaceae bacterium
ATCTACCGGCTGGAACTTACGAATTAACTTTTAATGCTCAATCATTTAAATGCGCTGTCGTTCAAAGCGTTCCCGTTCAACTAGAGAACGTAACAGAAGTAAATGTGAGTTTAGAAGTTGGCGGAACAACGGAAGTGGTGACAGTTACCTCCGAGGCGGCCGTAACTGAGACGGCTTCTGCTTCGATGTCGTCAAACATCTCAGAGAGACAGATAACTGAGCTTCCATTAAACGGCAGAAAATTTGAAAGTCTAGTCAAACTCAAGCCTGGAACTGCAAAAGGCGCATATAAAAACGCAGAATCTGAACAACAAATTGAAACGCCTCGGCTGCGTGAGTATTTTCCTGAAACGCTGGTTTGGCAGCCGGAATTAATTACCGATGCAAACGGCAAAGCCACTCTCAGTTTTAAGTTAGCTGATAGTTTGACGACTTGGAAAATGGCAGTTATCGGTTCGACCGTGGACGGAGAAGTCGGCGTTGCGGAAAAAGAATTTAAAACTTTTCAGCCGTTTTTTGCCGAACACGATCCGCCGAAAATCTTAACCGAAGGCGACCGAATCGCGCTGCCCATAGTCTTGCGAAATTATCTGGATAAACCGCAAAAAGTTTCGGCGACAATGAAAGAAGAAAGCTGGTTCAAATTGTCGAGCAGTGAATCGCAAACTTTCGAAGTCGCCCCAAATTCCGCGCAAAATGCGATTTTTAATTTTGAAGCGGTTGCCGCAGTCAAAGATGGCAAACAGCGTGTCACGGCAATCGGAACGGATTCGAGCGACGCCATTGAAAAACCTGTCAGCGTTCATCCGAACGGGCGCGAAATGTCAGTAACGCAGGGCAAGGTTTTTCGTGAAACGGCAGCTTTTGACGTAAATTTTCCCGCCGACGCTTTGCCAGGCACGCAGAAAGCGGAGCTTAAAATTTATCCGAATTTGATGTCGCACGTCATCGAAAGCGTCGAGGGCATTTTGCACCGACCTTACGGCTGCGGCGAGCAAACAATTTCTTCTACTTACCCAGGTTTGCTGATTTTAAAAGCGTCAAAAAATGGCGCTGACAGTGCATTAAAAGCTCGTGCGCAAAGATATTTGCAGCTTGGCTATGACCGACTTTTGGGTTACAAAGCTGTGAGCGGCGGTTTTAATTATTGGGGACGCGGCGAAGCGGATTTGGCTCTGTCGGCTTACGCTCTAAGATTTTTGCTTGACGCTAAAGAATTTATTGCCGTTGACGAGGATTTAATTAATGAAACGCGTGATTTTCTCGTTAAAGAACAAACTGCCGACGGAAGCTGGCGCAACAGCGTAATAATAACGGCTTACACGGCGCGGATTTTGGCTCGTAACGTCAATGATGAAAAGTCAAAACTCGCTTTGCAAAAAGCCTTAAAGTTTCTCCAAACTGAAAGCGCTAAAATTAATGAGCCATATATTTTAGCGCAATATGCACTGGCTTTGTTTGACGCCGGAGAAAGAGACGCGGCTCTCGCAATCGCCGAAAAGCTCAAAACTCTGGCAAAAACCGAAGGCGACGGAGTTTATTGGAATCTTGAAACCAACACGCCTTTTTACGGTTGGGGAATCGCCGGACGTACGGAAACGACCGCTCTCGTTTTGCAGGTTTTGGCAAAAGCTGAAGACGTTTCGCACAGAGACGCAAAGGCTCAAAGCGATAATCAAATTTCCAAGGGATTGCAATTTTTGCTCAAAAACAAAGACCGTTACGGCGTTTGGTATTCAACGCAAACAACAATTAACGTGTTGGACGCAATGATTGAGTTATTGCCGAATAGCGACGCTGCCGAACAAGAGACCAGTGCCGAAATTTTCGTCAATGGACAAAAGGCTCAGGAGATTTCGCTTCCCAACAAATTAAACAATCCGACCACGCTGGATTTAACCGGATTTTTAACGCAAACAAATAACCGCGTCGAGGTGAGGCAAAATGGCGCAAACAACACGACTTCAGCGCAAATTGTTGAGAATTATTATCAGCC
Source organism: Pyrinomonadaceae bacterium (assembly GCA_040005335.1). Classification (GTDB taxonomy): domain Bacteria; phylum Acidobacteriota; class Blastocatellia; order Pyrinomonadales; family Pyrinomonadaceae; genus JBBQUS01. The sequence continues at coordinate 1,997 of JBDTZD010000363.1, forward strand.
CTGGAAACAGGAAAACGGTTTTCGGGCGAACGATTCAGACGGTTTGCGTTTGAAAGTTGATTACGACAAAACAACCACGGTGGTCGGCGACGAAATCACCTGTCGCGTCGCAGCCGAGCGAGCAGGTTTTAAAGGTTACGGAATGCTCTTGGCAGAAATTGGTTTGCCTCCGGGCGCAGACGTTTCGCGCGAATCGCTCGAAAAAGCAGTTGCCGATTCAGGCTGGAATCTTAGTAGTTATGACGTTTTGCCCGACAGAGTGATCGTTTATTTGTGGGCGAAAGCAGGCGGCAATAAATTTGAATTTAAATTCAAACCGCGTTACGGAATCGAAGCCAACACCGCACCTTCAATGGCTTACGATTATTACAACCCGGATTCAAATGCTGTTCTCGCGCCGACTAAATTTTTAGTCAAATAAACTACAGGGATAGATAAGATAAACAGGATTTTTTCTTTTCTATCCTATTTATCCTGTTTATCTCTGTTTGAATTAATCTTCGGCAAATTGAAGTTCTTTAATGATTTCCTGCATATATTGTTTTCCGAGTTCAAGTTCTTCAGGTTTGAGCGAGACTGCACCGACAACCGCATGACCTCCGCCGCCGTAGCGTTCGCAAATTTTGGCGATGTTGTGAATTCGCGGACGGGGCGACCAGGGGTTTGAGCCGACCGAAATTTTCGTGCGTTTTTCGCCGCGCGTCAGAGCGACATTGTAAGTAGTTTGCGGGTACAGATAATACGGAATAAATTTATTAAAACCGTCCATTCCGTATTCGGTTAAATCAAAACTGACTACGCCGCGCGAATAAGCAGCGTTTTGTTTGATTAATTCAAACGTCCGCCAGTGATTTTCGAGAATTGGCGCGAGCCGAGCTTGGATTTCCGCGCTGGAGACAACTTCATCCAGACTTTTTTCGGTCAACGCGACGATAATTTTGTCTGTAAATTTTGCGTCTTTTTCGCCTTCAATGACCTGCATCAATTTGAGAGCAGGAGTTTTTAATTCTACGCATTGCGCCGCATTTTCGTAAAAAGCGCCGTCAATTATGTGCGCCCACTTAATTAATTCTTTTAAACCGTCGTCAACAAAGCCATATTTTTCTGCTGCAATCCGAGCGATAAATTCGGCGCAGGAACTGCTCGCAGTATCGAGAAATTCAGTCGGCGAGTTTTTACGTTTAAAATACTCTTCATCTTCGGGCTTTAAAAATGCGCTTTCGTGATGATCAAACCACCAATTGAGCCGCTCGTCGGCGCAGTATTTGAAGTCAACGATTGCGTTTTCATCGCCGTCAAGCTGTTCGCGTTCAAAAGCATTGCCCGCCCGGTGCATAACCGGCGTGTAGAAAATCTGCGCCGCAGGGTTGATTTTGGTTCGATAAAATTTGGAGAATACAGCGGCTGACGAAACGCCGTCGAAACAATTTCCGTGATAAAGTATGCGAAGTTTCATTTTAATTTAAACAACTGTTTGCGCTTGATTAACAAACGCACAGAATCTTTCAGATTAGTTTGCCCTAAGCAAACTCGTCAAGCTACAGAAATGAATCAAGGAATTTCAATCAGACTTGCCGAACCGAACGACGCACTCGCGATAATTGATTTTAACCAAAGAATGGCGCAGGAAACCGAAAATAAAGAACTGCCGCTCGAAATTATCACAAATGGCGTAACGGCTGTTTTTGCAGACTCAAACAAGGGTTTTTATGTAGTGGGCGAAACTAGCGTCCAAGAAATAGTCGGATGTTTGATGATAACTTTTGAATGGAGCGATTGGCGCGCCGGTTGGTTCTGGTGGATTCAGAGCGTTTACGTCCGCTCAGATTTTCGCGGGCAAGGCGTTTACAAAAAACTTTATGAATGGGTTACAGCTCAAGCAACCGCGAAAGGCAATGTTTGCGGAATCCGGCTTTACGTTGAAAAAGATAACATGGTCGCCCAAAAAGTTTATGAAAAACTTGACATGGAAGAAACTCATTATTTAATGTACGAAGCCATTTTTGAGTAATATGACCACAATTTCGGAAGCGGAATTTGCTCAAATTTGTGAGGGTATCTACGCTGACCGCGAGCAGATTTATCAATTTAACCAGAGCGTTTCGCACGAAGAAGTTTTGCTCTGGATGCTGTTGGCTTGTTTGATTAGCTATTTGAATCTGTCGGAGGCGGAAACCCCTTGCTTTCCGGGCGCATTGGATGCCGAAACCTATCGGCAGGCTATTTTACACGTCTTGAAAGGACGCATAGAAATCTTTTTTGAGCCAGAAAGATACTTGGATAATTTAACTAATTTTGAATAAAAAAAGTGCGCTTCAACGTTGGAGCGCACTTTTTGATAGAAGGAGATAGAGAAATAGAACAACTTTTAGTTAGGCATCAAAACGGTGTCAACAACATGAATAACGCCGTTCGATTGTTTAACATCGGCAATCGTAACTTTTGACATCCCGCCTTTTTCGTCGGTTAAAACCAGCGTGCTACCATCCATCGAGGCAGTTAAAGTACCGCCGCTGACAGTTTTTAACATGGCTTTACCATTGCCTTTTTTGATTGCTTTGGCAATTGCTTTGGAATTCATATTACCTGCAACAACGTGGTAGGTCAGAATCTTAGTCAACATCGCTTTATTTTCAGGTTTTAAAAGCGTATCAACCGTTCCAGCCGGAAGTGCGTCAAAAGCCGCATTGACTGGCGCAAAAACCGTGAATGGTCCTTTGCCGGATAATGTATCAACCAAACCGGCTGCTTTGACGGCAGCGACTAAAGTTGTGTGATCTTTCGAGTTAACAGCATTTTCAACGATATTTTTGTCTTTATACATCGCTGCGCCGCCAACCATCGGATTATCCGACATTTTTTTGTCAGACATCGTTTGCGCCGAAATGTTGGAGGACGCAAAAACTCCGGTTATCGCTGCTAAAAACAGCGCAAAAACTATCTTTTTCATTTGATTTGACCCTTGATCTTTATAAATTAATTTCGAGTGTTTAGACACTATGCCAAAGTTACGTACCAAAATCAACATTGGATTTTGACAACACAATTTTCAAAATAACATTTTTAATTATTTTTAACTAAGCTGTTGATAAAGAGCTATTTCTGATTTTTTACGAAACAGGGGAAACCAAGAGAGGCAAAGTGGTCGGCGCAGCCGAACCGGATTCCGGCTCTAGCGTAATGGCGAAAGCCTCGGCTTTTAAAGCCTGAACAGGAATTTCGTCACGCAAAATGCCTTTGCCTTTGTCATCAGTTCCGAAAGTCTTACCAGGAGCAGGATGCTTCGGGTCAGAAATAAACCAAATTTGATAAGCTTTACCTTGCGGGGCAGCGGGCAATCCCTCAACGTATAGCAGAGCTTGACCTGTTTTTGGATCAAATACGAGCCGGGCTTTAGCAGTTGGAAGTTCCTTGGTGCCGTTAAGAGCTTTGATAAATGTAGCTGGCGAAATCAGCAATTCTCGTTCCTGCCGTTCTCGTTCAAGCTGAGTCTGAGCTTCGATTATTTTTTGGTTTAGTTCGGAGATTTTGTCAGTTTTAACTTTGTTGCTCTGAGCCGTATTGTAAAGCGCAATTGCTAATAAAACGGCGATAACCGAAGCCGCCACCGCGCTAAACGCGGGCGCAAAACTCCAAAACGAAGTTCTAGAGCGAGCCGGAAAACTTAAAACAGTTGCTTTCGCCAGCGATTCCTCTGGTTGTTCGACAATTTTAGCTTTTTCTATTTTCGTGGCACCGTTTGTTGCGCTTTGTTCTGAACTCGAGTTCTGGGGCGTTTTGCGAATTGCTGCCAGAATATTTTCGCGAACGGTCGGCGCAGGCTTTGCCTCCGGAGCGATAAACGCCAAATTCGCCGCAACGTCCCGCCATTTCTCAAGTTCGGCGGCGAGTTCCGCGTCCGACTCAATTTGCGCGGCAAGTTTCCGCGCTTCGATCTCATCGAGCGAACCGAGCGCGAAGGCAGCTAAAATTTCATTTTTTTCGTCGCGTTTATCCAATTTTCTAAACCTATACTAAATTTTGCGATTGCGAATCAAGCAGTTCACGCAAGCGTATCATTCCTGTTCTCATTCTTGTTTTGACTGTCCCGAGCGGCGAGTTGAGTTTTTCGGCAATTTCGGATTGTGAAAATCCGTCAAAATAAGCAAGTTTTAAAACCCGCTGTTGTTCTTCGGGCAATTCGGCAAGTGCGCTGCGGACCACTACCCCGCGTTGCGCCAAAATTGCATTTTGTTCTGCATCAAAGACAACATCTACAATCTCGCGGGTTGCCTGTTCAAGAGTTCGCTCACGCGAACCGAGGGCGCGAATGCGATCAATCGCCCGGCTTCGCGTCAGCGTCACCAGCCAAGTAAACGGCTTTCCGCGCGTCTCATCAAAATTTCCAGCTCGTTGCCAAACTTGCAGAAAAACTTCTTGTAAAACATCTTCCGCTTCGGCGCGGTTATGTATGATACGCAACATAAGACCGAAAAGGATTGAGCGGTACCGGTCGTAGAGCGACGCTAAGGCTTGCTCGCTACCACTCGCAATGGCAGCAAGCAATTCGACATCAGAGGTTTGCTCAGAAATTTGACTGGTTTCGGGATGCAAAATAATTATTTTCTCAAAACAAACAAATAAACGTTTGGAAACCTTATAAAAAAAACTTCAAAAATGACGAGTGAAGATGATAACGGCATCTTGTGCGAAGAATCAACTGTTGAATTATCAACATCCGCGAGTAATTTAGGCGACTGTTATTTCTTCGTTCAAATAAACGTCCTGAATTGCATTTAAAAGCTGAATGCCTTCTGACATTGGACGCTGGAAAGCTTTGCGTCCGGAAATTAGCCCCGTCCCGCCGCCCCGTTTGTTAATCACAGCAGTGCGAACCGCATCCGCCAGATCAGAGGCGCCTTTTGATTCGCCGCCGGAGTTGATTAGCCCGCAGCGCCCCATGAAACAATTTGCCACTTGATAACGCACCAGATCAATAGGGTTATCGGTGGCTAGTTCCGTATAAATTTTTGGATTGGTTTTGCCATAACTGCTTTCAATATTGAGAGCATTATAGCCGCCGTTATTGGTCGGAAGTTTTTGTTTAATAATGTCGGCTTGAATCGTCACGCCGAGATGATTTGCCTGGCCAGTCAAATCTGCTGAAGTGTGAAAATCGTTGTCTTTAGTTTTAAACGCTGGATTTCGCAGATAACACCAGAGAATCGTCGCCATTCCTAGTTCATGCGCGTAAGCAAAGGCTTCAGAAACTTCGGTTAGCTGACGTGTTGATTCTTCCGAACCAAAGTAAATTGTCGCGCCTACAGCAACCGCCCCCATGTCTCGACATTGGTCAATATTGCCGAACATAACTTGGTCGAATTTATTTGGATAAGTCAACAGTTCGTTATGATTGATTTTGACGATAAAAGGGATTTTATGCGCGTATTTGCGAGCAACAGCTCCCAACACACCAAACGTCGAAGCAACCGCATTGCAGCCGCCTTCAAGAGCGAGCTTGATAATGTTTTCCGGGTCAAAATACTGCGGATTTGGCGCAAAACTCGCGCCAGCCGAATGTTCGATGCCCTGATCAACCGGCAAAATCGAAAGATAGCCGGTTTTAGCAAGTCTGCCGTTGTCAAAGAGAGTTTGAATGGAGCGCAAAACGCTGGGTGTTCTGTCTGATTGAGTCCAGACGCGATCAATAAAGTCCGCACCCGGCAAGTATAAATTCTCTTTGGCAATGCCTTTGGAAACATGATTAAAAAGCGCGTCGGCATCCGCACCGATAAATTCATGAATTTTAGCGGTTGTTAAATTTGCAGTTTGTGGTTCGGCAGTCATTTCTAATCTCCAAACAAAATAAAATCGAACAAAAGTAAATTGAATTAGCCGCAAATTATAACATAGAAATTATTTCTAAAAACATCGCCGCAAAAATCTTGCTAAGCGATGTAATTAAAGTTAAAATTCGTTTTTGCTGCATGACAGTTTGAGATTGCAAATCAACTTTTTTGCAAATATTCAAGCCAGCCTTTTGCAGTTTCATCTCAGCTTTAATCTAAATATATAACTAGAAGTTTTTTTGGGGCATAAATGAATATAGCGAGGATAAACATCTTTCGTTCAGTTTTTACCGTATGTTGCGTTGCTCTATGCGGTTTTTGGGTGCTGTCGGCAGTAGTTTTTGCTGGAAACGATCCGCAGTGGAAACCGATTTCACCTGCGGAAATGGCTCTCAAAGAGTCGTCAATTGAAAAAGATGCTGATGCTGAAGCCATTTTTTGGGAAGTTTACCTCGCTGATGAGGCTGACGGCGGAGAACCGCATACCATTCTCCAACACTACCTCCGGATCAAAATCTTTAATGAGCGTGGGCGCGAACAGTTTAGCAAAATTGATATTCCGTTCGGTAAAATTTCCGGTGTTGGGGTCAACATCAAAATTAAGAATATTGCAGCCCGCACTACAAAATCTGACGGCAGCACCGTTGAACTTAAGGCTGATGACGTTTTTGAACGAGAAATTGTTAAAGGCAACGGGGTCAAGATAAAAGCCAAATCGTTTGCTATGCCGGGAATCGAGCCGGGGGCAATTATTGAATATCGCTGGAAAGAAATTCGCGGTGATACGCTCTCGTATTACGATCGTATTTCATTTGGAAGAGAAATTCCCGTTGAAAATGTTACTTTTCACCTTAAACCTCTTTCCATTCCTGGATTTCCATACGGTATGAGAGCGCAGGTTTTTAACGGCACTAACACTCCTTTTGCAAAAGAAAAAGCGGGATTTTACAGCACTTCGATGACCAACGTCCCATCGTTTAAAGAAGAACCGCAAATGCCCGACGAATACGCCGTGCGTCCGTGGATGCTAATTTATTACTCGGAAGACAAAAAGCTGGATCCACAAAAATTCTGGAAAGAACATGGCAAAACGGTTTATGAAAATAACAAAACCGGTATCAAGATAAATGATGACGTGCGCGAGGCAACCGCCAAAGCCGTCGGTGATGCCGCTACTCCCGAACAAAAAACCGAGCGAATTTTCAACTACATTCGCAATAACATTAAAGACGTTTACGACGACGTTCACAATTTTTCCGACGCTGACAAAAAGAAGGTTCAGGAGAATAAGACTCCTGCCGGAACTCTGAAGCTGGGTGTTGGTGATGGAACCGATATCAATCGTTTGTTTGTCGCAATGCTGACGGCAGTTGGACTCGAAGCTCGCATCACCAATCTGCCCAGCCGTTCTGACATTGGGTTTAATATTAATTTTACCGATGATTATTTTATGCGCTCAACAAACGTCGCAGTCAAATTGGGCGATAAGTGGAAATTTCTCGATCCGGCAGTTCGATATATGCCTTACGGAATGTTGTCTTGGGAGGAAGAAGGGCAGCCGGTTTTGATCTCCGACCCGAAAGAACCGATCTGGTCACAGACTGAAGCTTCAGCACCGGAACAATCTCTCGGTAAACGCACTGGCAAATTCAAACTGCTTGAAGATGGCACACTTGAGGGCGAAGTGCAGATGGAATTTACCGGACATTTGGCTGCTTATTACAAAGAATATAATGACGAGGACACGCCGCAGCAGCGCGAAGAAACACTAAAAAATTTGGTTAAGCGCAATGTTCTCTCCTCCGCCGAACTTTCAGACATTCGGGTTGAAAATGCCACCGACCCGGAAAAACCGTTTGTTTATGCCTACAAAGTTCGAGTTCCAGGCTACGGGACGCGCACCGGGAAACGAATTTTCTTGCAGCCTAATTTTTTTGAACGAAGTTCATCGCCGCTTTTTCAATCCAGCACTCGCCGCTACGACGTTCAATTTCAATATTCGTATGAAGAACTTGATTCAATAACAATTGAATTGCCCGCCGGCTATTCGCTCGAAAGCCCTGACGTTCCGGGCGCTGTCGTTGATGCCCAAAAAATCGGTCTTAACGAAGTAAAAATGACTATCAAAGACAACAAAACGCTGATTTATGAACGCAAATTTTACTTTGGCAAAAACGGGTATTTGAATTTTCCGGCGAAAAGCTACACCGCGCTCAAATCTTTGTTTGAGGCGTATCAAAAAAATGACGTTCATTCGCTGACAATAAGGCAAGCCACGACAGCCGCGAACACGGTCAAATAGAGGAGAAAATTTTTCAGATGTTTCAACAATCACTCACGAAATTTTTTGTCGGATGTTTGATGCTTGGTGCATTTAACTGCTTGGCTCGAGGAGCGGGCAACGACAGCGTTCCAAACTGGCTGACGCAAGCCGCTGCTCAAAACAACCCGGGTTACGACAAAGACGTCCCGGCAGTAGTTTTGTATAACGAGCAAATTGCGACGATAAGCGCTGATGGCATGTTGACCACAACGACTAATTACGCCGTGAGACTGCTCAAACGCGAAGGTAAACCGTTTGCTGACGCGGGCGTTTTTTACCTTCAGAGTGCGAGCAAGGTACGTGATTTCAAGGGCTGGCTGATACGTTCCGGCAATCCTGTCAAGGTTTACGGCAAAGATCAAATCACAGATATTATCTCCGACCCTGATGATATTTATAACGAAGGACGTGTAAAAACAATTGATGCCTCGGACGATGCCGATGTTGGTGCAGTTTTCGGTTATCAATCGGTGGTCGAAGAAAAACCGCTTTTTTTGCAGGACACATATGCTTTTCAAAATCGTCTTCCGACACTTGATTCTCGCTACACGCTGAGTCTGCCGACGGGCTGGACAGCGACGAGCATAACATTTAACCGAGAAGAAATTAAACCGCAAATTTCCGGCACGAATTATACTTGGGAATTACGCGATCTATCACCGATTCCGCCCGAACCTGACAGCCCGAACCCGCACACGCTCGCCCCGCGTGTTGTCGTTAACTACTTTCCAAATAACGGCACTATACAAAACTTCAAAACATGGCAGGATGTTTCCCAGTGGTACACCGATTTAAGTCAACCGAGCTTTGTGGTTGACGACTTGATTGCCGGAAAAGCTCGAGAACTAACTGCAAACGCGAAGACCGAACTCGAAAAAATCCAGACAATTGCCAAATATGTGCAAAACATACGGTACATTTCCCTCGACATTGGAGTTAGCCGCGGTGGCGGACATCGCCCGCGTTCATCTGCACTGGTTATGGAGCGCGGCTACGGTGATTGCAAAGATAAGGCAAACCTAATGCGGGCAATGCTTTCGGCGTTAAAAATAGAATCTTATCTGGTTTTAATTTATTCGGGAGATCCGACTTTTGTGCGCGAAGAATGGGCTTCGCCAAACCAGTTTAATCATTGCATTATTGCCGTCAAAGTTGGTGATGAAACCATTACTCCAACCGTTATCAAACACGAAACTCTCGGACGGCTGATGATTTTCGATGCAACTGATCCTTACACGCTTGTCGGTGATTTGCCCGGTCACGAGCAAGGCAGCTTTGCGCTCGTTTCTGCCGGTAAAAACGGCAAACTAATGAGAATGCCGGTTCTGCCCCCGGAATCAAATCGTCTCGAACGCCAAGCCGAAGCTGAACTCCTTCCTGATGGTTCACTAAAAGGCTCGATTCATGAACAGGCTTATGGGCAGACGGCTTCAAATTATCGTGGTGAATCGCGTGCTTTGTCAGCCGCCCAGTACAAAACGCGAAAGGAAAGCTGGCTCTCGAACCGTTTGAGCGGCGCGAAAATGGCGAATTTTAATCCGGCTGATCGTCCGACCGAAAATAGGTTCGATATTGGCATGGATTTTTCTGCCAATGCTTATGCTCAATTGATGCAAGGACGTTTGATGGTTTTCAAACCTGCTTTTGTCGGGAGGCTTGACCAGCTAATTGTGTCAGACGGCAAGCGTTATTACCCAGTTTTACTTGAGGCAAGTGCTTATAATGAAACGATTAAGGTAAGGCTTCCTGAAGGTTTTATTGTTGATGAAATTCCCGAAACAGGCAAAGTAGAAACTGCTTTCGCCAAATACACGGTTTCTTACGAAGTTAAAGAAGGTTTTCTGCTTTTGAATCGTTCGTTGACGGTCAGCAAATCAACTGTTGCGGCAGATAAATATGACAGCGTAAAAACATTTTTCGCCCAAGTTCGTGCCGCCGAGTCTAATCCGGTCGTGCTGATGAAAAAGTAAAACGAATCAAATCGAAATCTTAAAAGGTTGAGCGGCTATTAATCGCTCAACCTTTTAAGATTTCGATTTTCTCTTTTAACCAGTCGGCCACGTCCTGCAAGCTTTCTTCCGAAACTTGATGCGCCATTTCATATTCGCGATACTCTAGTTTGACTGGCAGCCGTTCCAAAAAAGTTTTTGCAGCACGTCCGTTTTCAATCGGTAGCACCTGGTCAAGAGTGCCGTGCGTGACCAAAATCGGAAAATCACGCAAACGTTCTGGGTCCGCTTGGTGCGGCAGAGTTTTTGAAACAAGTCGCCCGCTCATCGCTACGACTCCGGCAAATTTTTCCGGTTCCGTGAGCATTAATGCGTAGCTCATAATCGCGCCCTGACTGAAACCCGTTAAAAAGACGCGCTGTGCGTCCAAATCGTATTTTGCTGTAATTTCATCAATAAATTCGAGCAATTTCTGGCGACTCTCTTCAGCTTGCACTAAATTTGCCGATAATCCTTGCGGTGAGAACTCAAGTTCGAACCACCCGAAACCACCATACCCCAATGCAAAAGGAGCGCGAACGCTGACGACAAAAAACCGTTCGTCCAAAAGAGAAGCAAAACTAAACAAATCCGCTTCGTTGCTGCCGACCCCATGCAGCAAAATTAGGAGCGGCGGTTTATCATTGTCAGCGCATAGCGTTGATTTACGAAAAAGATATTTAAGCATAAAAAATGGTTAACGATTGTCGTTAACCATTATCCATTTTCTGCGAGCGGTAATCCACTACTTTACAGTTTCGGTTTTCGGTTGTTGTTTCGCAGCTTCGATTTGCAAATCAACTTTGACATTGTTGTCCAAAACGAGCGTCCCATTGTCGAGCGTTTTGTTCCACGAAACTCCATAATCCTGACGATTAATGACGGTTTGCGCGCTCGCGCCCATCAGAATTCCGCCCTGTCCGTCTTTGACAACTCCCGTAATTTGAAACGGAAGGGAAATCTGTTTGGTCACGCCTTTGATTGTAAAATCGCCGGTTGCTATTATGCCGTTGCCTTTCTTCTCGATTTTCGTTGATTTAAAAGAAAGTTCAGGAAATTTTTCCGCGTCAAAAAAGTCCGCGCTTTTGAGATGAGTGTCGCGAGCAGCAATTCCGGTGTCAATCGAGGCAATTTTCGCCGTAAACTGAACCGAAGATTTTGCCAAGTCTGCTGCATCATAATTTATCGTGCCGGTGTAATCTCTAAAACTGCCTGGAACCTCAGTCAAACCAAAATGCATCACGCGAAAACCGATGGTCGTGTGAGGTTTGCCAAATTCATAAGTTCCGCTCATTTCCGCGGTCGTTAATTTAGTATCCACTACCGAATTTACGGCTTCCGGCTGATTCGCTGCGCCTGCGTTAAAAGCAAAAGATACGAGTGCAATCATAAAAAGCCCGATACTCAAAAAAGCTGTCGCTTTAATTTTCATTTTCGATTCTCCTGTTAGATTTTTTTAGGTATAAATTGGATTTTAAAGTTTACGCTGCCTAGCGTCCCTTGAGAAACTGCGCGGTGATTTCAGCCACGCGTTTGCCTTGAAAACGTGCTGAGCCGAGCGCAGTTTCATCCGGTTCAAGCTCTCCGTTATTAGATGCAAACGATGCACCGTAAGGGTTTCCTGCCGCAAATTGAATCGGGTCAAGATAACCGGGAGCAACAATGATCGCACCCCAATGATAAAATGTCGTATTCAAATTCAAAATCGTTGACTCCTGTCCGCCGTGCGTGGTTGATGCGCTGGTAAATGAAGAAGCTATTTTGTTTGCCAGTTTGCCTTGAAACCAGAGTCCGCCGGTCGTATCAATAAACTGTTTTATTTGCGCGGTCGGTAAACCGTAACGCGTCGGCGTTCCCAAAATTATCGCATCAGCCCATTCCAAATCGGAAAGCTGTGCTTCGGGAACATCTTGCGTCTCGGCGCGGTGGTTTACCCAGCCTTGATTCGATTGAATTGCTTCTTCAGGCGCGAGCTCGTGAACTTTCAAAAGGTTTGTTTCCGCGCCCGCCTCTTTTGCGCCTGCTTCGACAGCCTTCGCTAATTTAAAGGTCGTTCCCGTCGCGCTGTAATAAATAATCGCTACTTTCGGTGTCATAATTTTTTCTTCCTGTTTAATCTTCTTTTGATAATTAACATTTAAGCGTCGGCGCGAACGGTGTTCACCGGACGCGTCACTAGCCAGCTATCGAGTGCATAAGCCCCAGCGCCATCAGCCAAAAACTTGACGAGGGCGCCCAAAATCGCAATATTTTTCAAAGTTTGAATCATTTGATCTTGTCCTTTAACCGGATCACCGATGCCTGAAGCATGAAAGATCACAGTTGCCGTAATCAAAAAAATGATCAACATCAAGGCTCCGATTCGGGTTTTGAAACCTAACAACAACATTAAACCGCCGACTATTTCAATAAAAATCGCACATATCAGAAAAAACTCCGGAACGGGAAATCCTATTTTGCCCATCATTCCAGCAGTTCCGGCGAAACCAAAAATTTTGCCTGTTCCAGACATGATAAAAATCAATGCCACCAAAAAACGTGATAACGGATGCAGCAAACTGTTCATATTTTCCTTATTTCGTCAACCAAAAATTTTTGAGATGTTTATGCCAAATTACTTCGCGCCGCAACCAGAAGTTTATTTAACAGCTCAAGCTGATCTGCGCCTAGGTGTTCAAGCTGTCTGCGGCTAGTGGTTGTCGCCGGCTCGTCCAATTGGGTTAAAATCTGTAATCCATTTTCCGTGATGCGAATTAGAATCACGCGGCGATCTTTGCAATCTCGTTCACGTTGGATCAGATTGCGAGTTTCGAGACGGTCAAGAAGACGTGTAATGTCGGAATCTTTTGTCACAAGCCGCTCGCTGATTTCACTGCACTTAATGCCGTCGCTCCCCGCACCGCGCAAAATCCTCAAAACGTTATATTGAACTCCGGTCAGCTCAAACGGCTTTAATAAATCGGCAAACGCCCAACTCAAAGCCGCAGCCGTGCGTTGGAGATTGAGAAGAACTTCCTCCTCTTTGCTTGCAAAAGGTTTTGTCTGTTTGATTTCCTCAAGTAATCCACTCATCATTGTTCCGACAATAGTCGTTATAACGACTATTGTCAAGGTTAATCTTAAATATTAGTTGGCTTTTACTGCGGAAATAAAAATATTGTCTTTTTGTCTTTGATTGCAGACAATCTGGTTTGAGCAAAGGATTGATCAATATGAGCGAAATTTACGATTTGATTGTCATTGGCGGCGGTTCGGCTGGGCTTGTAGTAGCTGGCGGGGCAGCAACTTTGGGGGCGAAAATCGCGTTGATTGAGAAAAGGGCGCTCGGCGGAGATTGTCTCTACACAGGCTGCGTCCCATCAAAAGCTTTGATTCGCTCGGCGCGTTTCGCAGCAGATGTCAAAAAAGCTAAAGAATTTGGCTTTGAAATTGAGAATATAAATTTTGCTGAAAATAGTTTTGCTTCAATCACCAATCGAATTTCGCGCGTCATTAAAACTATTGAACCGCATGATTCACCTCAACGCTTTGAAAAAATGGGTGTCGAAGTTGTTTTTGGAAGCCCACGTTTTCTTAATCCAACTGAAGTTGAAATCGAACTGAAAGATGGCGGAAAAAGGCAGATGCGGGCAAAGCGTTTTTGTCTTTCGACAGGTTCAAGTCCGACAATTCCGCCGGTTGAAGGGCTGCAGGAAGCCGGTTTTTTGACGAATGAAAATGTTTTTGAGCTGCAAGCTTTACCGCGCAGATTAATTATTTTAGGCGGCGGCGCTATCGGCGCTGAACTTGGACAATCGTTTGCGCGATTTGGTTCAAAAGTTACGATGGTCGAAATGGGTGACCGGCTTCTGGCAAAGGAGGACATAGAAGTTTCAGATTTTATGGAAAAAGTTTTTCGAGACGAGGGTATTGAAATTCTGACTCAAACCAAAGCCACTGGAGTTCGCATCGAAAACGGTAAAAAAGTTTTGATAGTTGAGAAAAACAGCAAAAAAAGCGAAATTGAAGCTGACGAAATTTTGGTTGCAACCGGCAGGAAACCAAACATTGAAGGTCTGGATTTGGAAAAGGCTAATGTAAAGTTTAATGAAAAGCGTGTTGAAACCGACGAATTTTTGAGGACTTCGGCAAGGCATATTTTTGCGGCTGGTGATGTGACCGGGCATTATCAATTTACCCACACGGCAGATTACGAAGGGCAGATCGTGATCCAAAACGCTTTTCTATTTTACGGCTTGCGCAAAAAAACAGATTTCCGTGTTGTTCCTTGGGCGACGTTTACCAGCCCGGAAATAGGACGCGTCGGTTTGACTGAAAGCGAGGCAAGAGAAAAGTTTGGAGACGGCGTGAAAATTTACAAAATCACTTTTGACGAAAATGATCGCGCTCAAACAGATGATGAAGCAATAGGTTTTGCCAAAGTAGTTTGCAAACAAAGCGGTGAAATTGTCGGAGCGCACTTAGTCGGCGCATCAGGCGGCGAGTTGATTCACGAATTTGTCTGGGCGATGAAAAAGCGTTTGAGGATTTCGCAACTCAATGAAATTATTCGCGTTTATCCGACTCTCTCCAAAATCACACAAGCTGTCGGAACCGAAGCGACCTTAGAAAATCTCAAATCACCATTTGTGCAAAAATGGTTTGCTAAATATTTAAAAGTTTGGCGATAAAACGAATTTGCAAATGAAATTTCGAAGCTTTAGCTGAAGCGTAAAATATCGAAACAATTCAATACGAAGACGGGCGCATCATCGAAAACGGGGAAAATACGGGAAAGCAAGGCAACGGGCAATTTTTGAAACGCTGAACGTGCGTGAATGCCTAATGCTTAAATGCTGACAAACCAAAAGGCGAATAATTTGGAAATCGGTCATCCCATCGGTCGTTACAAAATCTTGGAAATGCTCGGAGCGGGCGGGATGGGAGAAGTTTATCTGGCGGAAGATGTGCGTCTGAACCGTAAGGTAGCGTTGAAAATCCTGCCTGAAAGTTTTGCCGGCGATGCTCATCGGCTCGGTCGTTTTGAACAGGAGGCGCGGGCGGCTTCGGCTTTGAATCATCCGAACATCCTGACCGTTCACGAATTCGGCGCGGAAGGCGGCGTGCATTTTCTGGCGACTGAATGGGTTGAAGGCCAAACCCTGCGAGAAAAAATTAACGATGGCGGTTTGACTGTTCCCGACGCGCTCAATATTGCCGAGCAGACGGCGTTCGCTCTGTCGGCGGCACACGCGGCAGGCATCGTGCATCGCGACGTCAAGCCTGAAAATATTATGATTCGTGTGGACGGCATCGTGAAAGTTCTTGATTTTGGGATCGCAAAACTTATCGGACCGCCCGCTGATTCGCTTGATACGAAAGACGAGACTCTGGCAAAGGTAATGACTCAGACCAAGCCCGGAATGATACTGGGAACGCTTCATTATATGTCGCCTGAGCAGGTTCGCGGACAGCCGCTCGATGCCCGTTCTGACATTTTCAGTTTGGGCGTGGTCATTTACGAAATGCTCACGGGGAAAGGACCGTTTAATAAACCGACTACTAGCGATGTCATCGCGGCGATTCTCACCGAAAATCCATCGTCAATTACGCTCGTAAAATCTGACGCGCCCGTCGAACTCGAACGCATCGTCAGCAAAGCTTTGAAGAAAAGCAAAGATGAAAGATACCAAACGAGCAAAGACCTGCTGCTCGATATTAAAAGCCTCAAAAAGGAAATTGAATTTTCTGAAAACCTGGAACGAGTCACACTCGGAGATAAAACGCGACGCACTGACGAAAAACATGTTCACTTAACGAACGCGGCGCCGCTCCGCAGATTTTCTCTCGCGTCCGCGCTTGTAATTTTTCTTGCGGCAGTTTTAGCGATTGGGGGAATATGGTGGTTTATTGCCAAACGTAATTATGACAATGAACCGTCTCAATCGCTTTCTCTGAACGCGGTCGAGATTGTTAATTGGCGAAGCACACCCGGCGAAGTCTATAGCGTCGGCTCATTTTCTCCCGACGGAAAGATGGTCGCATTTACTTCGACAAAAATCGGAACCAAAAACATCTGGGTCAAACAGCTTTCCGGCGGTGAAGCCGTTCAGATTACAAAAGATGAGTTCGGCAATCAACATCCGGTTTGGTCGCCGAACGGCGATGAAATCGCTTTTTATTCGACAAGAGGAGGCACACCCGCCATCTGGCGAATGCCATCGTTCGGCGGAACTCCGACTTTTGTCAAAACCATCGAAGACGGCGGTATGGTTTTGCGACGCTGGTCGAAAAAAGATGCGATTTATTACGAAGCAAAACAAAATCTTTTCGCGCTGGATATTAAATCCGGTCAATCGTCTCAACTAACAAATTTTGATGCGGCAAAAGTGAATGCTCTCAACATCAACATCTCGCCCGATGAAGAACGAGTGGCTTACATTACTTTTGAAAACGAACATTACGGCGTTTGGACAATGCCTCTCCAGCGCGGCGGTTCGCCCAAACAAATCGTCAGTGTTTCGGATGAAATTAGAAATGCAGTTTGGCATCCTGACGGCAAGCGGATTCTTTACAGCGCAATTGTCGGCGGGATTTTTCAGATTTTTGCGGCTGACATCAATGGCGGCAAACCGGCGCAAATTACTTTCGGCGACAAAGACGCTTTCGCGCTCGATGTTTCCGGCGATGGCGCGAAAATCCTTTACGGCTCGTCAAAGGAAGAATCGGATGTGTGGGGCGTGAACGTCGAAAAGGGTGAAGAGTTTCCTTTTGCCGCCGACATTAATTCGGAATTGTGGTCAAATGTTTCTCCCGACGGCAAAACCGTCGCGTTTCAATCAATAAAAAATTTGAGTCAGGGCGACAAGATATTTAGCGGCGCAATTTTGACCAAGCCGGTTGACTCCGCCGCCGAACCTTTTCAGCTTGTCGCCAACGGCTCTCTGCCAACCTGGTCGCCCGACGGGAGGCAATTGGCTTTTATGCGCGTATCGGGCGAGACCTACAATCTCTGGACAATCAAAGCCGCAGGCGGAGAAGAAAAACAATTGACTACCGGGGGAGTGCCCTCAGTCGAGTTCAAACTTTTGCCGTATAATCGCATACAAGTGAGCGATTTTAGCTGGTCGCCCGACAGCAGAAAGATTGCTTATACTTCGGAAGGCAACCGACAGCGCAACATCTGGCTGGTTAACGCAGACGGCTCAAGCAACACTCAATTAACAAACAACACCAATTCAAATTTGTTTGTCTGCTGTCCGATTTGGTCGTCTGACGGAAAGCGGCTTGCTTATTCTTCAAAGCCAGACAAAGTTGCTGCTGACGAAAAAAAAATTCTAACTACGTCCGTCATTGACATAGAAACAAAAGATACAAAAGCCGTCGTTCAATCCGAAACTTTTCAAAGATTTTTAGGCTGGTCACAATCGGACAAAGAGTTAATTCTCGCCACTGTCAGAGGGAACATTGGAACAGGATCGCCGACGGAAGCTAGTATCATTCAAATTAATATCGAGACCAGCGAGCAACACCAGCAGGCAGGCAAACTTGACTCGGCTTATCTTTACAATATTTATTTGTCTGCGGATAAAAAATTTATAGCATACACTTCAAATAAAGATGGTAAAGACAACATTTGGGTAATGCGTTTAAATGGAGGTGAAGCACGAAAACTCACTTCCAACAATGACGCCAGACTTTATTTTTCCGCGCTGTCCTGGTCGCCCGATGGTCGAGCCATTTATTACGGAAAGCAAACAAGATACAGCTTGCTTTCGATGGTGACTAATTTCAAATAAAAAGGAGAATCAAATGTTAAAGAAAATAACTGTTCAAACAGTAGCGATAGTATTCGTGCTGACATTGTTTTTGTCGTTTGATGCGCTTGCTTCAAACAGCGATAAGAAAGCAAAAGCCGAGAAAGTAAAAACGCCCCAGACTAATTGCTTAACGACAACCAATGACGACATCGTTAAGGCGATAAAAGAAAAACTCGAAGCGGACTCCGACATCAAAGACCAGATGCGGCACATTAATATCAGCGTCAAGAATCGAATGGTCACGTTGGAAGGCTGGCTCGACGGCAAAGTTACAGTTACCAAAGCAATTACACTTGCTAAAAAGACAAAATGCGTGAAAAAAGTAGTCAGCAAACTCAAAGAACGAGGCGGCGGCAGCTGTGGACCGGGACAAAGACCTTGTGGTGACACCTGCATTGACAAACGTTCCGCATGCACTATTAGCGACGTAAAAAATTAAGCGTAAAAGAAAAAATGTTTATTTGGAAGAGCATCAATTTAACTTCGTTATAACCTGGTTGAAGCCTGTGCAGTTAGAAATTTAAAGCAAAAGCACTAGCAGCTTAATTTACACAGGCTTATATAAAGCTCTTGCGTCCAATTAACATTTCAATAGGAGATTTTATGAAAATCAAAACACTGTTGATTATCATTTCAATCATGATAATGCCGGTTCTGACAAAGCCGAGTTTTGTCAGTTCGCAGCAAAGCGAAAATTGCGACCTTGAGGAGTTAAACAACAAAAAGCCGCCGCCGTCTGAATTGGAGATGTGTTTGTGCGAGCAAACTTCCGCGAAGGAAAAACCGACTTATCAAGTCGGCGACAGCCCGTTCGGAATCAAGACCGCGCCGCGCCGTAAAGCAACGTCACGACGCGGCATAAGTGTTGCTGCCAGCCCCGGCGCGATTGAGCGAACCGAGCATACGGCTTTGCTCGGAAAACTTGAAATTCCCAACACCGACGATTTGAGTTCGCCCAAAGTTGCCGGTCTTCAAAAACAGCTTTTAGATTATCGAGAAAAGCGGAGAAAAAGTACCGAGGAAGAGTGGCAGAGATTCCAAAAATATCGTCTGAAATCACAGACTCCTGAGGAAGCTCTGCGGAAAACTACTAATGAAATTTGGCGAAAACATCTTGCAGAATATATCCGCCTTTACAATCAATTTGAAGACCTTCAAAACACCAGCGACTGGCATCTTCTACCAAAATTCGATTGGCGCGAGCGCGGGCTTGAAGTCGGTCAGGTGATGCAGCAGGGAAAATGCGGAAGCTGCTGGGCGTTTGCTTCGGTTTCGGTTTATCGAAGCAGTTGGGAACTCGAACAACTGCGAACGGGCGACACTTTATTGAGACAGATTGTTCCCGAAAACTCGTATTTCAGGCGGCAGCCGTCCGTCCAGCAAATGCTCAACTGCATCAGCAAAACAAAAGGCGACTGCACGGCTGGCTGGCACGGCAGCGCGTTTGCTTTTATGGTCAACAGTCACGTCCCGCACATTCCAGACCGTCTGGTTTGGGATCAGGATGAAACAACTTTTATTGAAGAATATACGGGCAGAAAATCAATTTGCACCGACCCGCTGCAAAATCGCAAAGTTGTCCGCGGCGGAATTCACGTTGTTCCGCTCGAAGGTCCCGACGCGCGTCCGCGCTTAATGAAAAACTCGGATTTGCTGTTAACCGCAGGCGACCGCGCGTTGGCGTGGGGTTATGTTAACGACACATTCGACAAAATGCCTTCGGTCGAGCAGTTGAAAGCCGCGCTCATCAAATACGGTCCGCTTGCCGTGCCGATTTGGGCTGACTATTGTTTCAGCGTTTATAAAAGCGGCGTTTTCAATGGGCAAAACAATCGTTCGCTGAACCACGTCGTAATGCTCGTCGGCTGGGACGACGCTCGGAAAGCGTGGCTGATTAAAAATTCGTGGGGCAAAGATTGGGGTGAAGACGGTTTCGCGTGGGTCGGATATGAAAGCAATAACGTCGGATTATTCGCCGCTTGGATTCAACCGTCCCCGATTAACAAAGAAATGCCGCCAACTCAATAACCTAAAACTACACATTAGCCTTTGCATACTGCCAGACGCGTTGAAATTGCGTCAGAAACGAAGTTGAGCGGAGAGCGCGTCGTCGAAGAAACGATAATCGTACTGACGCGCAGAGATTAAGGAATTTCAAAGAATTATATGAAAAGAACATTAATCCTGATTTTATTGATTTTAAACGTTTTTGCCGCCGTTGCCTTGAGCCAGACGAGAAAACCTGTTAACCGGCGAAAACCTGCAAGTGTCCAAAAGAAACGGAAGGCGCTAAAAACTATTCCTCCAGTTATCTCCTCGGCTGCAATGACAACCGCATCCGGGCTCACCTATATCATTACCGATCACGGCGCAGGAGCGCAGTTTAAAGCGGGCGACACAGTTATTGTTCATTACACCGGAATGCTCACAAACGGTTTTAAATTCGATAGCTCGCTTGATCGGAATGAGCCCTTTTCATTTCCGCTCGGCGCCGGGAGAGTGATTAAAGGCTGGGACGAGGGAATTCAAAAAATGCACGTCGGAGACAGAGCCACGTTTATTATTCCGCCGCAGCTCGGATACGGCGCGCGGGGCGCAGGCGAGGATATTCCCCCAAATGCAACATTGATCTTTATTGTCGAAGCGATTGGTGTTCAATAAATATTTTTGATGAAACTTTCTGTCATCGTTCCGACTCTTAACGAAGAAGTATCGCTGGCCGCGACGCTCGAAATTGTCAAAATGCTGAAAAGCGTCAGCGAAATTATTGTTGTTGACGGTGGAAGTGAAGATAATACGATAGAGATTGCAAGCAGTTTTGGCGCGACAATAATCAATGCTAAACGTGGGCGCGGTTTGCAATTAGATACTGGCGCGCGAGCCGCAACAGGAGATGTTTTCTGGTTTCTTCATGCTGACACTTTGCCGCCCGCAAATGCGTCTGAGCAAATTATTGCTGCTTTAAAAGACGAACGAGTAATCGGCGGAAATTTCGGGATTCGTTTTAACGGTGAAAAAATAGCGGCAAAAATTTTAACCTCGCTTTATCCTCAGCTGCGTCTTCTCGACTTGTGTTACGGTGATTCGGCGTTTTTCGCGAGGCGTGAAGCTTATCAAAAATGCGGTGGTTTTTCAGCCGATTTGCCGCTTTTTGAAGATGTCGAGTTTTACCATCGGCTAAAAAAACATGGGCGATTTGTGCATCTTAAAAGTTATGTGACAAGTTCCTCGCGGCGGTTTGAAAAACGCAGCTTTGCGCTGACGTTTGCTCGCTGGTCGCTTTTTCAGGGTTTATATTGGCTGGGTTTCCCGCCGCAAATTTTGGCAAAATACTACGCGCCAATTCGGAAATAGGATGGAAACACTTTTCAAATATTTAGCCGTGGCATTTGGCGGTGCGCTGGGCGCAATGGCGCGTTACTTAATTACTTACTCATTCGTCTCAAGATTTTTTGCGCCGTTTCCTTTTGCGACATTTTTTATCAACGTGAGCGGTTCTTTTTTGATTGGATTTATTTTGACGCTGATTGTCGAGCGTTACACCATCAGCGATTATTGGCGACTCTTTTTTGCCGTCGGTTTTTTGGGCGCTTATACAACTTTTTCGACGTTTGAATTTGAAACTCTCAGCCTTGTTCGCGGTCGCGATTTTTTTAACGCTGCACTCTACGTTTTCTTGAGTTTTGTCGTTGGATTTCTAGCAGTTTGCGCGGGCGTTTGGCTGGCAAAAAAATTTTAAAATTACAAAGCGTTTCGAGCCACTCGGGCAATTCTCGCGGCGGCTTCCGCTACGTTTGACAGCGCCGTCAGATGTCCCATTTTGCGCCCCTTCCGTGGCTCAGCTTTGCCATAAAGATGCAGTTTGAGATCAGGAGTTTCGAGCGCCTGCGCCCAATCCGGCTCGCCCTTTTGCCAGACATCGCCAAGCAAATTTGCCATCGCCGCCGGACGCAAATATTCGGTCGAGCCAAGAGGCAGACCGCAAACCGCCCGCAACTGTTGTTCAAATTGCGAAGTTATGCAGGCATCAATCGTTAAATGCCCGGAATTGTGCGGACGCGGAGCAAGTTCGTTAACTAATAGTTTTTCGTCTTCGGTCAAAAAAAACTCGACGCACAAGACGCCGATGACTTCGAGTTTTTCGAGAATCTCTCTGGCGATTTCAACGGCATTGCGATAAATCTTTTCGGAACAGAGCGCGGGAGCAAAAGAAATGTCCAGAATGTGATTTGCGTGCGCGTTTTCGATAACCCCGAAATGCGCAAAATTGCCCGCCGAATCTCTTGCGGCAACAACTGAAACTTCTTTTTGAAAATTAATAAATGCCTCCAACACAGCTTCTTGCTTGCCGATTATTTCAAACGCGCTTTCGCAGTCTGCCTGCGATTTAATTTTCACTTGCCCTTTGCCGTCGTAGCCAAAACCGGCAGTTTTTAAAACACATGGGAAACCAAGCTCAGCAACGGCCGTTTGTAGATCTACCAAACTTAAGACGCGACAGAAAGGCGTGTGCGGGAAATTATTCTTTGCCAAAAAAGTCTTTTCGCGGAGACGGTTTTGCGCGATGTGCAAGACTTCGCCACGCGGACGCACCGGAGCAAACTGTTCAGCGGCTTCGACTGTCTGGAAAGGCACGTTTTCAAATTCAAACGTAATCACGTCAACGTTTCTGGCAAATTCGCGCACCGCATCCAAATCCTCGTATCGGGCGCAAACTTCAAAATCTGAAACCTGTCCGGTCGGCGTGTCAAAATCGGGGGAAAACGTATGAACACGATAACCCATCCGACGCGCTGCAATCGCAAACATTCGCCCAAGTTGCCCGCTGCCGAGAACGCCGATTGTCGAGTTGGGGAGAACAGGAATCATAAAATTAAGACAAATTGTGTGTTGAGAAAATTCTTTGTTCTTAAAAGCCAGTTTTCCAGCATTTGCCATTCTGGTGGAGCCGCGTTCCACCAGGAAAAGCTGGCATTTGCCTTAAACTTTCTAAACTCGAAGCCAAACCGAATTCCGTCAACTCCAGCGCTGTTATCATTAACAAATGGAGGCACGCTTATTCCTAGAAGCTCGTTAATATATGGCTCGAAGAGTTCAACCTTGATAGTTTTAACTTTGCTGGAAATGCGCGGCTTTGTGTGAAATTTTTGCGTGAGGCCAGCGAGCGGGTCGGAATATCTTTTGGCGTCAGCCGGTCTGTTCCAGGTAACTTTTTGTATTAACAAAGTTTCTTTGTTTGTTTCAGTATAAATTACCCATGCTATATGTCTTTCAAAAGAAGGAAACTGCCATAAACGTAGGAATAAATTTAAATTCTTGTCGTCAATCAATTCATCCGGATTTAAGAGCAAATGCATTGCACTTTCTTCAAGTAGTTTCCACTCATTTTGTCTGAGTTCAGACATAAGGCTTTAAGTTAAATCTGATTTTAAAACTGTATCGGTCTGTTCTTTTCTAAACGAGCGTAATTGTTCTCGTAGTTCAGGGCGCGAATTAGCAAGAATCGAAATGGCGAGCAGCGCTGCGTTGGTTGCGCCGGGTTGCCCGATGGCAAGCGTTCCGACTGGAATTCCAGCGGGCATCTGCACAATCGAAAGCAGCGAGTCTAAACCGTTTAAAATTTTGCCTTGGACGGGAACGCCTAAAACTGGCAAAACGGTTTGCGATGCGCACATTCCGGGCAGATGTGCTGCGCCGCCCGCGCCAGCGATAATAACTTCAATTCCGCGAGATTCGGCGCTTTTTGCAAATTCAAACAGTAAATCCGGTGTCCGGTGCGCGGAAACAATTTTAGTTTCATGCGGCACATCAAACTTTTCGAGCGTTTCCGCTGCATATCGCATCGTTTCCCAATCGGATTTGCTGCCCATAATCACAGCTACAAGTGCTTTCTCAATAGAGTTCTGCATTTTAATTTCAATTGCTATGTTGCTCTTAATTTAGATTCTACTATTAAACTCTTCAAAGTGGTTTGTCACAAAAACTTTAAAGTGGCTCTTTCCCAACCACCAAATTTCATTAAGATTTGTTTTGATGATTTTTGATTCGGAAGAAGATAACCGCTAATCAGATGAAGCTATATCTACTGTCGCTCGCCGTCATGCAACCCAACGAAATTCCTGTTCCCGGTTATCTTGTCCAGACCGATGACGGAGCAAATATCTTGATTGATACTGGTTTTCCACATAGCTACATCGAAAATCCGGTGGAATTACCCGGCGGATTACAAGTTGAGATGCGCACACAAGACTACGTTGTCAATCGAATAAATTCCATCGGATTGCAGCCAAAAGATATTGATATCGTCATCTGCACGCATTTTGACCCCGACCACGCCGGTAACCACGATATTTTTACCAACGCAGAATTGATTGTCCAGCGCGAGCATTATGAATTAGCGCTGACGGGACATCCGCGTTTTGCCGGGATTAGCGAACATTGGAATCACCCTGCCCTCAACTATCGCCTGATTGACGGCGATGCCGAGTTGGTTCCGGGAGTGGAACTGATTGAAACCAGCGGTCATGTTCCCGGTCATCAATCCGTTTTAGTGCGCCTTTCCGAAACCGGAACAGTTCTACTGGCAATTGATGCGATTCCGCATTCTTCGATGTTAAATCCCGAAATGCGCTGGATCATGCCTTTGGATATGGATGAAGCCGGAACGCGCGCCGGAACACGCAAACTTGTGGAATTGGCGAAGCGCGAAAACGTCGCGCTCATTATTCACGGTCACGACCGAGAGCAATGGGCGACGCTCAAGCAAGCTCCTCAGTTTTACAGTTGAAAACTTGATTTGAATCCGCCAAAACGCAATCCAGATTAACGCGGCGAGATTAATACCATTGAAATTCATGACAAATAATTCGTGAGAAAAATGATGAAAAACCTGATTTCACCGGGCACAGTTATCTTCGCCGTCGCAATGGCGGCTTTTGGCATTCTAAGTTTGATCTATCCTGATTTTGTGCTGGGACTGGAACCTGTCCCCGCGTGGGTTCCGGGACGCCTGGTTTTAGCATACTTGAGCGCCGTTTTTCTTGTCGCGGCAGGTGTCAGCCTGATTAATGACAAGACTTATCGGCTAGCGGCAATCTCATTGGGAATTATGTTGTACTTCTGGGTTTTGGTTTTGCACTTACCGAGATTAATTGCTGAACCTCGCAGCGGAGGTTTTTGGACCGGTGCGGCTGAAACTCTCGCGCTCGGCGGCGCTGCTTGGGTTTTGGCAGGAATTTTGCAGTCCGAGCCGATTGACTCTCAAAAACGAAACAATTTTTTAGACAAAATGAGTCTGTTTGGTCGCTTCTGTTTTGGCATTTCGTTGCCGGTGTTTGGCATTCTGCACTTCATTTACTACGAATATGTTGCCAGCGTCATCCCCGCATGGATTCCGTATCCTCTGTTTTGGGCTTATTTTACCGGTATCGCTCAGATCGCCGCGGGCGTCAGTATCATTCTCAACATCAAAGCTCGTCTGGCGGCAATGCTGTTGAGCGTCATGTTCGGTTCGTGGGTCTTAATTCTGCATTTGCCTCGGGCAGCGGCTAATCTGAGCAGTGAACCCGAGTGGACGAGTTTACTCGTCGCTCTGGCGATGTGTGGCGGAGCTTGGGTCATCGCCGGAAGTTTGACCGCTAAAAATCCAGCCGAGGATACCGATTTATCCGATTAAATTTAATTCAATGCGACGGCTAGGCGGCGTACACCGTCTTTAATTTGAGTTTCGTCGAAAGCGGCAAAACCAAGCAGCAGTCCGTTGTCACATATTTTGCTCAACCTGTAAGACGAAACGGGGGTAACTTCAACACCGTGTGCGGCGGCTCGCTTTGCTGCCGCTTGATCGCAAATTCCTTCGGGCAACCAGCCGACAAGGTGCATTCCGGCTTCGGCAGGCGCGACATCAAGTAAACCGGCCAGCTTGCGCTTTGTCTCGGCGACTAAAATTTCTTGCCGCTCTTTGTAAAGCGAGCGCATTCGGCGGACGTGACGCGCAAAATGTCCTTCAACAATAAAGTCGGTTAATACGGCTTGGTCAACGAGGGATGAATGCCAATCGCTGATAAATCGCGCCGCGCTAAAAACTTCGACCAAACTCGGCGGAACCACCAGGCAGCCCAAGCGCAAACCGGGGAAAACGGTTTTGCTGAATGTGCCGACGTAAATCACGCGCCCGTTTTTGTCTAAACCCTGGAGCGCAGCTAAGGGGCGTCCCGCATACCGGTATTCGCTGTCGTAATCATCTTCAATAATCCACGCTCCCGCTTGGTTCGCCCATTCGAGCAACGCCAGGCGACGCGGCAAACTCATTGTTGCCCCGAGCGGAAATTGACGCGACGGGGTGATATAAACGCACTTCCCAGGTTCGCCCCCTTTGATTGCTTCGTTCAATTTTAAGCCTTCCGTATCAACCGGCACGCCCACAAGTTTTGCGCCGGCGGCGGCAAATGCGGCGCGCGCGCCGTTATAACACGGATCCTCGATCCACATTGCATCGCCCGCATTAAGCAAAACGCGCGCAGCTAAATCGAGGGCTTGCTGCGCTCCGGCAACCACGATCACCTGTTCGGGTTGGCAATTAACCGCGCGGGCGGCTTTCAAATAAGCGGAAATTGCTTCGCGCAACGGACGATAGCCCGCCGGATCGCCATATCCGACCAATTCTCGCGGTTGGTTGCGCCACCGCCGCGCCGTTAATTTCGCCCATAGTTCAAACGGGAATTCATCCAAAGCCGGGACCCCGTGTTGAAAAGCCGAGAGAATTTTGTTTTGATACAGCCGCATAACGGGTGCGGTCTTTGTTAGAAGGCGTTTCCCGCGCTCGGCTAAATCGTTTTCGCGCAGTGCAGCTGGTTCTTTTGGCTTGGGCAAAATCTGTTGCCGTGTTTCCAATGAATCTTCGGGTAAGGTTGCGGCGACGAAAGTTCCAGCTCCCGTTTTACCCGTAATGTAACCCTCAGCGTAAAGTTGCTCGTAAGCGTTGACAACGGTTGAGCGCGAAATGTTGAACTGTGCGGCGAGCGAGCGCGTCGAGGGTAATTGCACTCCGGCAGCAAGCCGGCCAGTCAGAATTGCTTCGCGCAAACCTTCATAAAGCCCGCGGTAAAGCGACTGTGAACCGCTTTCGAATTTGAGCGTCAGAAAAGGAACAACGGTCATTTTTGGCTTTCGTGTCATTTTATATGCGGCTGCTAAAGTTGCAGCTAATTTTCAAGACGAACGCCCTCTCTCTTGCTGCGTCGGCAAACAATCCCAAAACTGTTTGCAGGATAAATAAACAGTTAGCGTTGTCAAACCAATTTTGTTTACGAGTATTAACCGCACTGCTTCGAAAACATTTCTGAATGTTGAATAACTCTTTCTCTTCGTTGTGGCAGCAGGCAATTTATGTTGCTTGCGAGGCTCAAATAAATATTTAAAAGTGGTTTGCTCTTTATTCGTTGGAATGGCTCTACTCATGGAATCTTTTAAGTCTTAAAATGTAAAAGTGGCGACAAAGGGCGGGCATTATCAAGATATGTGTCGGGATTCAGCCGGAATATATCTGACAAGCTAAGAATTAATGTTATGCATGATAATCGAATGTTTTACGCGAACGAAGAAGCGAAAAGCCAACGAACGACAAGCAGAGCGGCAGTCTTTAACCGGCTTGAAGTTCTTAAGGTTTTATCAGGAACCGTGTTGCGCGAAGTCGAATCTTTGCGCGAGGACAAGGAGACGGCAACGCAAACCAAAATTGATTTGGCGGCTGAAGTTGAGCGTTTTGAAATCGATCTTATTCGCGGCGCTTTGATTAGAAGCGGCGGACGGCAAAGTTTGGCGGCGCAAATGCTTGGCATTAAAACTTCTACGCTAAACAATAAAATCAAACGCTACGGAATTACCTCAAACGGTCTTGCAAACCACTCTTAAAGCGAAAGCAGAAATGTGATTAGGGAAACAAATTTACTGGCAATGGGGATTTTTGTTCGAGCGACAAACAGAGCGAAATGATTGCGGCAGGTGAATCTGCCGCTTTTCTGTTGCCGCATTCGGCAAATTTTTGTCCTGCCTCAGATTAATTTTGACGAACGGTCTAAAGGCGACTTGGTGAAGTTAGAATAATGCAAGTAAAACAAGCTCAAAATGCTAATGGTAACGACCAAATAACAGAAGCGTTTAGGAATTCGGACGTTAAATCGCTCGAAGCCATTGCTCTCTTGTTGCTCAGAGAAGTTGATCTTTTAAAAAGAAAGCAGTTTTCAATTGACGATGAGGTGATGACAGAGAAAATACATCTCCATGAAGAGGTAGCAAAATTTGAAATCAACTTGATCTGCGAAGCGTTGATCCGAGCGAAAGGCAAACAAACTGAGGCTGCCGAACTACTGGGTATTAAATTAACCACGCTCAATGTCAAAATTAAAAGATTTAAGATCAACATAGACGCTCTCCTCGCTGACTCCCAATAAATCTTGAGGTTGGCATCAGAAGATAAAAGTTTCGCAATCAACGCT
>JBDTZD010000134.1:0-9534 GCA_040005335.1 Pyrinomonadaceae bacterium
ATAAGCATGAAAAGCCGCCTTTAAAGGCGGCTTTTCAGATTAGCAACGAATCTCAAACTAAACTGCAATTGTTTCGACAGATGCTTCAACAGTCAGTTGAAACAAGTCCATATTTAATCTGCCGATGGATTCCGCCGGATTGTTAACAGCTTTTTTCATTTGTTCAACGAGGGGTGTTTCCAGCCAACGCCGTCCCTCACCCAATTGGTTTAATTTAAAAATCCCAAGTTCAAGATAGAACTGTTCGAGCGGTTTATTCGAAAAACGATACCGCCAGTCAATCATTGTAAAAAGTGGAAACCAAGTATAGCCAATTACGGGAACACCTTTTTCGCGCAAATGTTTTACCATTTCAAGAGATTTATCAAGCCACCGCGAACGGATTTCGTCCGTTCCAACCGCGCTTGTTTCAGTAATCATAATCGGTGAATTGTAACGGTTGTAATAAGATTCGATAAGCTCAATGAATCCATCGCCCTCTGGTTCAATATCGCGAAACTGGATTCGTCCACGACGGTCTTGATAAATTTGCTTAGTTGACCATTGCGGGTAAAAGTTCATTCCGACAACATCAAGTTTGACTGGATTGTCATAGAGTTCAGTTAGATCCTCGGGCGTAAAACCATTTCGCAAAATCCATGCGTAAAGAGGATGATCGGATTTAAAGTTTCCCGTAATCAAATCAAAACAAAGATAACCGCGCCTCGTTTCTTCGACGGCAAGAGAGTGTAAATCATCACGAATAGCCCGTGTTAATCCAGTCGCTTCGACATAGACCATAATCGCACTATCGTCAACTGCTTTAATTGCGTGAACCGCTTGCTGAATTCCGCGAGCTATTTGCAGCATGATTTTGAGATAGCCTCTCTCACCCTTTAAATAAGGAGCCCACAGCCCGCGCAAACCGCACATTAACGCATTGATAATAGGCTCGTTGAGCGGAGTATAAAATTTGACCAAATCTTTATAGCGGTTAGCAAATTCGGCTGAATAACGGGCAATCAGCTTTGGATAATCTTTACTGGCAAATTCGCGTTCAAGCCAAAATGGGCAGCCGTAATGAACAAGGTCAATAATCGGCGTAATATGAAGTTCTTCGACCATATACGGAATAACTTCATCAGTCCAACTCCAGTCAAACGTGCCCGGCGCTGGCTCAACTTTGTACCATGGAATTCCCCACCGCAATGCTTGCAACCCAAGTTCGTGCGCTAGGTGCAAATCTTCCCGCCAATGGCGGTAATGTCCCATTAATTCGTACTCGTCCAAGGCGCGATGCCCTTCTTTAACTTGCGGCACAAAAGTATCCTCAATACCGCCGGCAAACAAAAAATTTTCAGGTTCAGGTCTGATTAAATTGTTCATTAGGGAAATATTTTAGAGAAGGAGAGATTGCAGGGACGCGAGAGAAATTTTTTAGATTGCATCAGTTACCATGAATTTTCTTAATCACTATGTATCCAAATGTCACCGCACTCTTAAATTGCCGTCAAACGCACCATGTCAAAAACTGCTTCGGCTTTGCTCAGATAAAGTCCAACTTGCCGCTCGATTAATCCAACTTCGATTTCGCCCAAACTTGCATTCTCACAATGCAAGTGCAAAAGCTGGTTTTTTAGGCGAAAACGAAATTGATGAAATTCTTTTGGATCGAAACCGTCTGGTAAGGCAAACTGTTTCGCTTCGGTGTCAGAGTTTATGACGTGCAAAAAGTAGTTTTCGTTGTCGCTTTCAATTGTCAAAATTATTTCGTCGGATTTGCCTCGCATGACAAATCCGTAGTTCCCTGAATCGTTTTTTTGCTGAGCTAAGCGAATGTTAACGATAAATTCAAAATCGGTAAGCAACAAATTTTTGAAGATAATTGCTGAACCTTCAAAACTCTCGAATTGTAAAAAATTATCTTGTATTTTCCAAGCCGCCGTTGGGGTTTTTGCTGATTTTTTTTGAAGTATTTTTTCAATCTGCCAGCCACGGCTGGTTAAATCATCAGCTAAATTGCCGGATAAGCATCTGTTAGAATGATTTTTATCCCAATTGAACAACTCTTCAAAACCAATTGTCATGCTAAATCCGGCAAAGGCTGCGCTCATTGTTCGCGTTGCCAAAGCAAATTTTTCCGGCGCCGTTTTGAGATTTTTTTCAATTTGAAAAGCTGCTTCGTCAAGCCGCAGTCGGACAATCAAATTATCAACTTCAACGCGCCACAAATGAAATACTTGAGGGTCAAAATCTTCCGGCAGTTTAAAGATTTGCTGTTCATACACATCCTGCTCAAAAATTTCAATTTGTTTGGTGCCCGGCAAAATCAAACAGCGTAGGATAACTTCGTCATTTTTCTTAAGACAAAAACCGTAACCGCAATTATTCGTCGTATATTCAATTGATTTTGCACTGACTTCCACAAGAAAACTGCTTGCCGTCAGGCGGCAGTTTGTCTCAACGTTTTCCAATGCTGAATTGGAAATTGCAGCCCCCGATCCAGTCAACCACTCTTCATCGTTTTCGATTTCCCAATTTTGTCCCAAACCTTGCTCGGTTTTAGTATTAAAAAAGTCTTGAAAAGTTGGCGCGTTCGGTGCGGGTTGCGATTCAAAGCTAGCGCCAATGACAAACATTCTCTCGCCCGCAAAATCTAATCTGTCAATGGCCATTTGCCGTCCGCTTAAATCATCTGCCCAGCGATGGTAAACGCAGTAAAGTTGAAAGTTGTCTGTGCCGCGTACGACTGAGTTATGTCCGGGCCCCACAACTTTACCTGGAATTGTTCGCAAAATTGGAAAAACGGTTTCGCCATTGGCTCTTTGCTGCCATTCTTCAGCCTGCTCTATATCGCGTGTCGTTGCATATGAAACCCCATAGGAAACATTTTGCCAATTTCCGCCGCTAAACATTTGGTAATACAAGTTTTTACGTTTCAAAACGGCAGAGCCTTCAATGGTATGCCAGCGCACACCGCCTTTGGAAGCGCGATTCGGATCGTAAACCTGCCAGTTAAATTTTGCCCGCGTGACCGGCTGCGGCTTGCCCGCAAGGGAAAATGGTGAGAGCATTTTGTCTCTCACTGTCCCCGTTCCGATCTGCGCGTGCTCAAGAAAATCTGTGGCGTAGAAAAGATATTTGGTGCCGTTAGTGTCAACGAAAACATGCGCGTCAATTGCAAAGGATTCGTGGGTCAATCTGGAGCCTGAATCAAAATATTTCCCATCAGGTCGGTCAGCGACGGCAACGCGAAGCTCCATCAGTTCCTCATTACCAACACTATAATAAAGATAAAATTTGCCGTTTTCGTAAAAAACCTCAGGTGCCCAGTAATAGGGCGCGGCAATTGGCGGGGGATTTATTGCGCTTCCACAATCCGACCAGTTAATTAAATCGCGTGAACGCAAAATTCCGAAAACGCCGCCATCATGCCAAAATCCTGTACAAATTGCCCAAAATTCGCCGCAAAATTTCCAGACAAAAGGATCTGGAAAATTCTGTTTAAAAACCGGATTCAGATAGTTTTTTTCCGGAAGCATGGATTCTATTAAATTCATCGTTTTGAAACACAAAAACACAGAGATGCGTCATGCAGGGTCAGAAACAAATATTTCAACCTAGCGTCACCGCACCGCCACAATTTCTAAGCCGTGAAATTTAAGAACTTTAAGCTGCCGCTCGCGCTTGAGAATAAACCGGCACCAATGTTTGCATCAAAGGCTTTAACGAATCAAAGTTTTCGACTTGGGCGAAGTATTCGTCGGTATTTAACGGATTGTTTTTTTCGTCCTGCGCGGATAAATAGACAAACGGAATATCATGTTCCGCGACGAATTGATGCAGTGAACTCATCACCCACGAGCAGTCTTGAGACGACAAATAAGAATTGAGCAGAATCATAGATGGACGAAGTTCAAGCGTAATATCCGTCATTTCTTCGAAGGCATCATAAATATCGTTTGTTTCCCGGACATTATATCCGTTTGTCTCA
The DNA here is from genome assembly GCA_040005335.1 of Pyrinomonadaceae bacterium. Classification (GTDB taxonomy): domain Bacteria; phylum Acidobacteriota; class Blastocatellia; order Pyrinomonadales; family Pyrinomonadaceae; genus JBBQUS01. The sequence goes on from JBDTZD010000134.1 coordinate 3,974, forward strand.
AACCATGATTTCATTAAATAGCAATCATTATTCAATTCATCTATTAGTAGTACGGTCGGTGAGAAATTTGTCAGAGCCATCACTAACTCCTGTAATACGTTAAATTTTAGCTTGTCCGTTTTTCGGACAGGAACTTTAGTCTTTGAATGCCTAACAGCAATTTTTAATCCATTTAAAAAAGCCGTTGACATCAAGCGGTGTTAACGGCTATAAAGTTTATTTTGGTATTTACGAGTTTGCGATTATTCCTGTCGGACGCCCGTCCCACCTAGGTTTTCGAGTAATTCTTCAAGGAGTTTAATGTCTTCCTTAGATTTTGCTTCGACCCCAATCAGGACTCCACCTTGTCGCACCCCTGCGTCATAAACATTCGCACGGTGTTCAGGAATCCCTGCCCCAACTAAAGCTCCAATAATGCCGCCGGTCGCGCCGCCCGCCCCCGCTCCGGCTAAAGCTGCTACGATCGGACCAGCGATAATTAATCCTAATCCCGGCAAAGCGAGCGAAGTTCCAACTGCTGCAATCGCTGCAATCGTAGCACCGATAACGCCCCCTACAGCCCCTCCGATGCTTGTTCCGTCGGCAGCCTTATTTCCCTGTTCAATAGCAAAATGCTTGTTGCGCGTCGCATCTGACATAATAACGCTTATTTCGTCGCGCGAATAACTACGTTTGATAAGCGCATCCACAGCTGCTTCCGCTTGGGTGTTATTGTTGAAAAGTGCTGTTACTAATGTTGCCATAGTAGTTTTCCTTTATCTTATTTTAATTCAATTAACTAACGGCAAAATGTATGCCGTTTATCTATTATACTCTAAGCTCAATATTCAAATAATTTATAAAACATTTTGAGTTAGCAATGTACTACAATCAAACAGAAAAAATATTTCTATGCGGCAAAATGTACGCAAACGGACATAACCAACAAAAACTTATCAATTGTTATACAATATAAGCCTAGATGAGAGACTAAAGAGATTTGACTGGTAAGTAAGGAATGTTTCAAAGTTTTTTTATAGGCGGTTTTGAGTGTTCGACGCATCGTGGACGAAATGGAAATCGCCACGATTTGGTAGCCTCGACCGGACATGATCTTTTCGCTCTCACCGATTTTCGTCGTTTGCGTGAAATAGGCATTACTACTGCTCGTGAAGGAGTGCGCTGGCATTTAATCGAGTCAACGCCCGAGTTTTATGATTTTTCAAGTGTCTTGCCAATTATCCGAGCCGCTCATCAAGAAGATATTCAGATTCTTTGGGACTTGTTTCATTACGGATTTCCTGATGACGTAAATCCGTTTGAACCAAGTTTTGTTCATCGTTTTGGCCAATTTTCCTATGCCTTCGCTAATTTTTTAAAAGAAGAAACAAACGTTCCACCATTTATCTGCCCCTTCAACGAGATTTCTTTTTACTCTTATGCGGCTGGAGAACGTGGTTTTTTTGCGCCTTATGAACTAAAGCGAGGCAATGAGTTGAAACAGAATTGTGCTCGTGCCGCAATTGAAGCAACTAGGGCGGTTCGCAGCGTTTTCCCCAGCGCACGGTTTGCTCAAATAGAACCGCTTATCAATGTCAAAGCTGCTCCTGAACGTTCGTCGGAGGATGTAGAAAAAGCTGAGAGTTACCGCACCGCTCAATTTGAGGCTTATGACATGATTGCCGGGCGCTTGCAGCCGGAGCTTGGCGGCAGGGAAAGTTTTTTAGACGTAATCGGAGTCAATTATTATCAATATAATCAGTGGTTTTTAGCTGAAGATCCGACCGCGCCCGGTGTCACAATTCATCCAAGCGACGAGCATTACCGTCCATTTCATAAAATTTTGCAGGAAGTTTATGAACGCTATCAACGTCCGCTTTTTGTTGCTGAAACAGGCGCAGAAGATGAAGATCGCGCAGCTTGGTTACGTTATGTTTGTAGTGAAGTTCGCACCGCGATGAGACTCGGAATTCCCGTTGCCGGAATTTGTTGGTATCCGATTCTAAATCACCCTGGTTGGGATGATAACCGACATTGTCATAATGGGTTATGGGATTATTGCAATACTGAAGGTTGCCGCAACATATATGAACCTTTAGCCGCCGAACTCGAATTGCAGAATGATATTTTTGAGAGAGAGAGATTCAATCTTGGCTTTTCTATCGCTTCATCCATCCCCCATGAAAATCATTCTTTGGCAGCTAGCGCATTTTGAACTGCGGCATAGCATTCACATGACTCTTTTTCAAGTCCCCAGCGATTTATTATCCTGATAGTTCCGCGATTATAGGCAATCACTTTAGCGATTTGCAGCATTCCAGCGATATTTGTGATTCCCGCTCGACGTGCGCCCAATTTGCGTGCGATTACCTCATGAGTCAAAACTATTTCATCAGTTTTTGCGCGGTCATGAACCAGCAGAAGCCAAAAACAAAACCGTTCAGCAAGACTATGGCTTCCATTACAAACCGCGCGTTGCGAAATTTGACACATTAAATTCCGCGATGAAGCAAGCAAAGCGCTTTGTAGCTTTTTGCTTTCTGCGAATAAATGCCGGATATTTGCAAGTTCGACTTTGACCGCTTCACCACTGGTTAAAACACTTATCCAATAACGTGCAGACTGTTGTTCGTTGAAGGCAGCAAAGAACCCTATCACTCCCTCATGTCCGGTTAAGCTAACCTCCGCGCTTGATCCATCTTCCATCAAACTTGTTGCCGAAAAAGCCGAATTGAGCGGGAAATACAAATGCGTAATCGGATCGCCAAAATGATAAATTGTTTCTTCGGCTGCGACACAGATGACTTTGCCGAGAGAAAAAATTTCGCGGCGTTCGATTTCGGGGAGTAAGTCCAATATCGAATTGCCGCGAGAAACAGAATTATTGTTGCCGACCATTATTGAATAAAACTTGATTGAAGGCTGTTTTCAAAACTATAACTAAGCAACCCATAACATTCGCAAGCCTGGTTTTCCAATCCACCGCGATTGCAAATAACTATATGACCGCGTTTGCAGCGCAGCAAAGCAGCTTTTTCAAGTTCATTAATAGCAACCGTAATGCTGGCGCGTCGGGCGCCCAAACGGTTTGCAATGGTTTCTTGAGTCAAAGCTAAATCATTAGTTCCGGCACGGTCATGAACTTGTAAAAGCCAAGTGCAAAGTTGCTGCGCGACGGAATGACGGCAGCGGCAGGCAGCGCGTTGTGATATTTGTGTTAGAAAATCGTGATAATAGCCGAGCAAAAGACTTTGCAATTTAAAATCATGGCGGAAAATGTCGCGCAAAACTTTAGCTCTGATTCTAATTGCGCTACCATCGGTTTCAGCAACAGTCATATTGTTCGCCGAACTTGCTCCAATCAACGCTGCCACCCCAAGAAGACCTTCACGCCCGACCACCCCGACTTCGATCATTGCGCCATCTTCCATTAAAGCCAATCTGGAAGCAACCATATTATTGGGAAAATAAATAAAATCGAAAGGGTCGCCAATTCCGTAAATTGTTTGTCCACGCTCAAAATACACTGTTCGCATTTCGGGTTGCAGTTGGAGAAAAGTTTCTTTAGACAAGGAAAGTAACAATTCATTGTTAATTTGATTCAGCTGCGGAAAACCAGTCGGGTTGAAGCTAGGTTTAGCTAGCGGTGTGCGATTGAGCGGAATTGGCGGTACTTGCCAATTATAATTGTTACTAGATTCACGTTTAAGCGCAATACTTGTCGTCATTTTGAATACCCTTCCTTGTTTTGAATGCGATGTGTCAAAGACTTGGTTGCAACGAATATGCCAAGCATTAACAACAGTTTTATGACGACTAAGAAATTCTTATCTATACTGATTTTATCAAGGCTGGAAAACAAAAATTTATTTTTGATTAAAGCTAGGAATTGCAATTGTTAATACAAACAATCACAATTAAATTCGCCCGAATATGTACTAATCTGATGCAAGATATAGTTTTCCTTGATAGGATTATAAAACTTCTCTGTTATGATTCTGTACGAAAGCGCACTATTTTCTGAGTTCGATTTGTTTATCTGCAAAGTTTGTTGCATTTAGAATTTTAATCATTAAAAGGTTTAGAGCAATCTTGCTGGCTATGGCTCTTCTCCTCTTATTTCTGTTTTTCAAGTACGCAAACGTACAGAATATTAGAAATTTTAAATGCTAATTTCCTCAGTATTCAAAATCAAGCATACCTAAAATCCGGAGGTAGTAATTATGCCGCAAGGTGACAAGTCTAAATATACCGAAAAGCAAAAACGCCAAGCCGAAAATATTGAACAAGGGTACATCAAGAAAGGCGTTGACGAAGCAGAAGCAGAATCAATTGCTTGGGCGACCGTTAACAAACAGGATGGTGGCGGTAAAAAAAGTGGATCAGGGCGCAAACGTAAAATCGCTGTTTAATCGGAAGCGATTTAAACAATACAGTCTAAATCTCTAAATACGCCGGATGGTTTATTAAATTTTGTCAGTGAGTCTATTGGAAATATTTCACTTCTATAGAGAAGATTCCGAAAAACAATGTGGAAACTTTGATAAAACACTCCTTATAGCCTGAATTAACTTTGCTCAAGCGTTTGACTAATGAAGCATTAAAGTTTATTAAAGTTGCAGTGCGCGCGTAATCAGAATGAAAGTAGTCAAGAAATATAGAGCTTAAGGAGGCACGATACTTGCTTTTCTCAAAAGAAATGCGTTTTTGTGCATCAACTTATTACAAAATTAGGGAGTTTAATTATGAAAATTCAATTAGCAGCAGTAGGAATTATAGCAGCTTTTACGTTTGCCGCTTGTGAAACAACGCCGCCGACAAACGCGACTAAAGCTTCAAATAGTAGCAACATGGCGACAGTAGTCAACTCAAACAGTACAGGTGCGAATGCAAATTCAATAAGCCCGATTACTACTGACCCGACCAAAGCGAACTCAAATCGTTCGACCATTAATTACAACGGTACAGCAAAAGAGAACGAAGCTTCGCGTAGCAGCGTCGAAGAACAAGCTAAAGCAGCCGGAGGAACAATCGGACAAGGCGCAGAAGACTGGTGGTTGTGGAGCAAAACTAACGCAGCTTTAACAACCGACGCTAATTTGAGCAGTTCAGCCGGGATTAATGTTGACGTAGTTAATTCAGTAATAACTTTTAGAGGTAGTGTTCCCAGCAAAGCGGATGTTACTGAAGCTGATAAAATTGGTAAAAGCATTACTGGGAAAAAGAGTTTTGCTAATAAATTAGTTGTTAAAGCTGCCGGGTCCGCACCTACTGCAGACTCTAACTCCAATATGAGTAAAGCACCGATGAAGAAAGGTTAATTATTAATTGATTTATTATCATTGATTTTTCATCAAATCAATGATTTCAATTAGAATAAAGCCGTTACTATCAGCTGATAGTAACGGCTTTATTCTAATTCATAATTCAGCAGATATTTATAGCCCGTCATCTATCCCGATGCCTAGGCGTTCAACCAATTCCCCACCAAGCCAGCCCGTTACAATTGCAAGTCCCGCCGCGACAAATGAAAGGATATAACTAAAAGTTTCCGGGACATAATTTATATTGTCACTTCTCAA
>JBDTZD010000124.1:0-9524 GCA_040005335.1 Pyrinomonadaceae bacterium
GCTTGTAAAAACGGACGCCCCGGTTTCACTAAGGTTTTCCGTCGTCGTCATTTCGCTGGCAATCGTTTCACCGCGTTCGTTGAAAACTTCAATCGTCACATTAATTGAAATTGGCAGACGCGAGAACTGCCGCACATCCGTGCCAATAAAATTTATAGCAGATTTTGACGTTTTCCCGTTTTCATCCACATCTTTAATTTCACGAAGACGCCAAAAGCCTAATTCGTCTGTTTCGACGATTTCATAAATTTGTTTTGGATTTTCCGCATAACCGATAGGTGTATTTTTGCCAATAAAAGCGACTCCAATCGAGGCATTAAGCGTTAATGATTCGTTAGCCGACATGGAGCGAACATGACGCACTAAACCCCATACTCGATATTGCTGTTCGAGATGGTCGTAGCAGCGCAAAAGGCGCGGCATTGGTATTATTAGCTGAATCAGTCTGCCGATTTCGACCGAGCGGGATAAGGCAAACCCTGCGCCAAACGGCGTGATATCAATCAAACGAGTTGTTTCTTCCCATTTTTCTTCGACTGTTTCTTGGTATTGAACACGTATCGGAAGCGACAAATGAAGCCTTTCGCGCTTGCGCCGATTTCTTTCGTTTTCTGCTTCGATCATTGTGATTTTACTTTATCGTTTGTGAGGCTTAAAAAAGCGTTTGCAACAAATTTTGAGGACAGGGTTTAAAACGCTTTACAGTTGCCTAAAATTCGATTTTGAAGTACAATTAACTTTGTCTTAACTGCTTTTATTTGCAAAAATTTAACCCGAATCTCTGCAAGTTATTCTTAAAATTTCTTGCCGCTTTCGAAGCAAAGATTATCATACTAAGATTTTGCTTCGACGGGAAACTTTTGCGCTTGGGCGGAAAAAACTGTTCGGACGTATTTCACGCGGCAAGCAATTTTAACCGAAAGGCTATTTGAATGGAAACTATTTTAGAAAAAAATCAAGTCACAATTGAAGATGAGATGCGGCGTTCGTATCTTGATTACGCGATGTCCGTCATCATCGGACGCGCCCTGCCGGATGTTCGCGACGGTTTGAAACCGGTTCACCGCCGTGTTTTATGGGCGATGCATGAACTCGGCAACACAAGCAACAAACCTTATAAAAAGAGCGCTCGCGTGGTCGGCGATACAATCGGTAAATATCACCCGCACGGTGACACAGCCGCTTACGACACGATTGTTCGCCTCGCCCAGGATTTTTCAATGCGCTACACCCTCGTTGACGGGCAGGGTAATTTTGGCAGCGTTGACGGCGACGCGGCGGCCGCAATGCGCTACACCGAAATTCGTCTGGAAAAACTCTCCAACGAGATTCTGGCCGACATCGAAAAGGAAACGGTCAATTTTCAGCCGAACTATGACGAATCTTTGAGCGAACCGGTGGTGATGCCAGTCAGATTTCCAAATTTGCTGGTCAATGGTTCCGAGGGAATTGCGGTCGGAATGGCTACCAAAATTCCGCCGCATAATTTGACCGAGATTCTCGAAGCGACAATTGCCCTCGTTAAAAACCCTGATATTTCAATTGATAGTTTAATCCAAATCGTGCCGGGACCTGATTTTCCGACCGGCGGTTTTATTTACGGGCGCGAAGAAATTCACCGCGCTTACCGAGAAGGGCGCGGCGTTATTCAGCTTCGCGCGCGGGCGGCAATTGATCGAATAGGGCGCGGCGGCGACCGGGAAAAAGATGCGATCGTGATCACGGAAATCCCGTATCAAGTTAATAAAGCCAGGTTAATTGAAAAAATTGCCGAGCTTGTTAACGAAAAACGTCTTGATGGTATTTCCGAGATGCGGGATGAATCAAATCGCGAAGGAATGAGAATCGTCATCGAGCTTAAACGCGATGCGATTCCGCAAGTCGTTCTTAATAAACTCTACAAATTAACGCCGATGCAAACGAGCTTTGGCATTATTACGCTGGCAATTTTAAACGGGCAGCCGCGCGTTTTAAATATTAAACAAGTTCTCGAAGCTTTTATTGATTTTCGCCGCGAGGTCATTCGCCGCCGAACCGAGTATGAGCTTCGCAAAGCGAAAGCCAGGGCGCACATTTTGGAAGGCTTGGACAAAGCCATTGACGCGCTTGATTATATTGTCCCGTTGGTGCGCAATTCGCGTTCTCTGGACGAAGCAAAAGCTTGGCTGACCGGCAACATAGCGACTTTGCGCGAGCAAAAATCCTGGAAAGGCGCGCCATCGGATAAAACTTTGGCCGGATTTTTAAAAGATTTGGAAACGACAATGAATCGTTTGCAATTTTCAGAAATCCAAGCGCAGGCGATTCTAGATTTACAGCTTCGTCGCTTGTCAGCTCTCGAACGCCAGAAAATTGCGGACGAACTCGCAAATTTGCAAAGCGTAATTGCCGATCTCGAAGCCATTCTAGCAAACGAAAAAATCTTGCGTGAAGTGATTACCAAGGAACTCGAAACAGTCAAAAAAGATTTTGGCGATAAGCGTAAAACCGAGATTGTTGATGCCGGAATCGAAATTCGGATTGAAGATTTAATTGCCGATGAAGAAGTTGCAATCACGGTGACCAATGCCGGTTATATCAAACGGACGGCGGTTTCAACGTATTCAAAACAAAATCGCGGCGGCAAAGGAAGGTTTGGCGCAACGGCGAAAAACGAAGATTTCGTTCAGCATTTATTTACGGCTTCGACGCATGATTCGCTGATGATTTTCACTGATGACGGGCAGGTTTTCAAGATGAAAGTCCACGAAATACCGGACGGCGCGGCCGCCTCGCGCGGCAAAGCGATTGTCAATGTCATTAACATTCCTTCAACCAGAAAGGCTGTTGGCGTCATTCCAGTCCGTGATTTTACCGAAGAAAAGTTTGTTTTGATGGTAACGAAAAAAGGCGTTGTCAAAAAGACGGCTCTTTCGGATTTTCAACACATTCGCGTTAACGGAATTAACGCGGTCAACGTTGACGAAGGCGATGAATTGCTCGATGTCATCACGACCGACGGCAGCCATCAAATCTTTATTGCTACCAATAAAGGCTTAGCCATTAGGTTTAACGAAACGGACGTGCGTTCAATGGGACGCGCGGCTCGCGGAGTACGCGGAATCAATCTCCGCAAAAACGATTTTGTGATCGGTGTGGTTTGTGTTTCGCCGGAGGGCGACGAAAAACTGCTTTCGATTTCCGAACAAGGTTACGGTAAACAAACGAAAGTCAAAAATTACCGGCTTCAAACGCGCGGTGGTTTTGGCGTTATCAACATGAAGACGAACGAAAAAACTGGTAAAGTCGTCGCCGTTTTTCCGGTCAGCGAAGATGCCGAAGTGATGATTATTACGCAACAAGCAAAACTTATTCGGCTTGGCGCTAATGAGATTCGTTCAACCGGCAGAAGTGCCAGCGGAGTTCGATTGATTCGCACTGGTGATGATGACATTGTGACCAGCGCTTCACTGCTCGATTCGGTTACTGATGAAGACGAAGACGGCGGTGAAGAATAGTTAATAAGGAAAAATAGTTGTTGCAGCGGCGGGTTATTGCCCGCCGTTTTTAATTTAATGTGAGTTGCTACTTCAATTTTGAGGCTTATTTGATTGCACAAACTCCATTTTTTTTGCAATCTAAAAGACGATTTTGCTTTTGAAGAAAAATCCACTCTTAAAATTATGACAAGTGATACTCCTGATTCCCAACTTAAACAAACGGATGCGCATCGCGTGATTGATGATTTTAACCCGCTGCCGCGTTCCGTGGTGCGGCGAACACCATTTGTTTTGCTCGATGGAGAATGGAAATTTGATCTTGATTTGGATGCTGTCGGGGTCTCTGAAACCTGGCACGTCGAACATAACTACAAACACACGGCTCGGTTTCCCTCATCAGTCGAATCGCAGCTTAAAAACGCTCATGATTTGAAAGACTTTGATCCGGCTGCGCGCGACTCGCTCGTGGTTTGGTATGAACGAGAATTTGTGATTCCTCCCGAATGGTGCAGCTTGGATCATTGTCTGACGCAACTTACCTTTGGAGCGTGCGGTTATGAAACGCGAGTCTGGCTCAACGGCTCTTTGCTCAAAACTGTGGAAGGCGAGGAAATTCATTGCGGCGAATATAATTCTTTCTCATATGAAATGCCGCGCGAATTGCTGCAGCCGGTTAATCGTTTGACAGTGCGGGTTGCCGATTCGCTAGATGCCGACATTCCGCGCGGCAAACAAGCCTCGCGCGTTTATAAACAAGGCGGTATTTGGTATCAAGCGATTTCCGGCGCGGTGCGGAGCGTTTGGATCGAACCGGTCGAAAGCAATCGGTTACGTTCGCGCGTTTCCGTTACCAGCAGCTTGCGAAATCGCCTCGTCGAATTCGATTTTACGCCGCGCATTCATGATGCGGGCAATTATGTTCTGCGACTGACGGTGACGCCGCATGATGCACAAAACTCGGAAAAAGCCGCGCCGCTCGTAATCAGCGAATTTCCGCTCACGCTCGAAGCGGGCGAAAAACCGCAGCGCGTTCCGCTAGAAATACCGGATGCTAATATTTGGTCGCCATCCTCTCCAAATTTATATCACTTGCTGGCTCAACTAATCTCCTCTGACGGCACGGTGGCGGGGATTGAAACACATTTCGGCTTGCGAAAAATTGAAGCCCGAGGACGTTACGTTTATCTAAATAACGAAACGATTTATCTGGACGGCATTTTGTACCAACCGGGAACTTCAAGTTTTGAAGAAATTCAGCGGCATTTTCATGCGATGAAACGATTGGGCTGCAATCTCGTGCGTGTTCACATTGCCGGAATTGACCCACGCATTTATCATTTGGCTGATCAAATGGGAATGCTATTGTGGGTTGAAATTCCTTCGCCGCACAGTTCGACCCAACTTAGTCGTGATAATCATTGGGCGGAATTGCAGCGAATGCTGGTTTTTATTGCCTCTCATCCATCCATAGTGATTTTGAGTTTGTACAACGAAGATTGGGGAGCAGAGGATATTCGAACTAATATCGAAACGCGCCGTTATATTGCCTCAACCTTTGATTATTTGAGAAACCATGTTCCGCAAATTCTGGTGGTGGACAATGATGGTTGGAACCACGTTTCGAGACGTGGGCGTCTTAAATCACATTTAATGACTGCCCACGTTTACACGCCTGATCCATCCGCTTGGGCGACAACGCTTGATCGGCTGGGGGCGGGCGAAACCGAAGGCGTGACCGCTCAGCCTCTGGTTGTCGGCGATCCTTATTTTTATCGCGGACAAGTTCCGCTGATCATCAGCGAATGGGGCGGTTTTGGTTTTACCATGTACGGCGGACCGGGCGAGGGTCACCCGGACGAGCGAGCCGAACGCATTCGCACTTTCAAACATGAAATGCGACGTCGCCCGATTGCCGGCGACATTTACACACAGGCGACAAGTATCGAAGACGAAAACAACGGCATTATTGATCCGGCGAGCGGCGAATTGCTGGTGCCGCCCGGCACACTTGATTCAAGGTTAATCAACTAAATTGATTTAGTTGACTGAACTGCAGTTCGCACTGGAGTTTCCAAATTTTCAACCGTTAGTTTTCCGTTTCGTCGCTTTGAAATCTGAGAACGTCACCAGGTTGGCACCCAAGGGCGAGACAAATCTTTTCCAGCGTTGCGAAATTAATACCCAATGCTTTACCTTTTTTAAGGCGCCAAAGCGTCGTGTGACTGATGCCCGTCGTTTTTGACAGCCAGTAAAAAGAGCGTTTGCGTTCTTCCAAAATTTTATCAATCTGCGTTTCAATCTTCATAAACACTTTTCAGTTACGAATACCTGACAATTTACGGTTTATTTACTGCTTACAAAATATATTTCATATTTGACATATAAAATATAGATAACATATTCTAAGTTAGTAAAGAACCCAGCTCACTCTTTTCTCAGCCTTTCCGGAATCTGCCGGATTATCTGAAATCTACAGCTTTTAACCATCAAGCAAGGGATAAAATCATGTCTGAAAAATTAAATATCGTCGAAACGGCTAACCAAGCCGGTAAATTCAAAACTCTTATTGCGGCTGTTACTGCCGCAGGATTAGTCGAAACGCTAAATGGCGCAGGACCTTTTACGGTATTTGCTCCAACCGACGAAGCGTTTGCCAAAGTTCCCGCAAATACGCTGACCGATTTGCTCAAACCTGAAAACAAAGAAAAATTGATTGCGATTCTTACCTATCACGTTGTCTCAGGCAAAGTAATGTCGGCGGATGCTGCCAAACTTACGTCAGCCAAAACCATTAATGGTCAAGACTTGAAAATTAATGCCACAGAGGGCGTGAAAATCAACGATGCCAACGTTGTCACTGCAGATGTCGAAGCGACAAATGGTGTTATTCATATTATTGACACTGTGCTAATGCCAGCGGCGACAGCCAAAGCGAGCTAAATTCTCGTTTCCATACAACCGGAAGCCGTCGTCAGAAGCACTAGTCAGACGACGGCTTTCAAAGCAAACTTTATCAATTTTAATCAAGGGGAAGTTATGTTTGACAAATCAGATTATCTAATTCTAGGGGCAGCGTTTGTTTCGTTTTTGTTTTCAGTTTCGTTGTGGTTTGGGGTTCTCGGTGCTGAACACAAAGATGCCGGAATTTTCGTAGGATTATGGGTTCCTTCGATTCTCGCTCTCGGCAATTACTTTAAAGCGAAAGCGGAAAGAAGATAATTATGGCGATTTACATCATCTTTGCCGTTGGTGTTTTCGTCTCTCTTTTAGTTTTGGGCGGATTGTTTTTTACCGTTACGGAAATTAAGCAGATGGGAAAACACCCGGAAAATTATCGCCCTAAAGCTGGCAGGGCATTTTTTAAATAAACATTTCAAAACGGTTCGTTTGCGATATGAATATGGCCACAAAAAAGAACAAAGAAGATATCGCAAACCGTTTTTTGCAGCGCGGTTGGGAGGATTTAACTGAGCGCGAACAGCATGTAATTGAGCGTGTCGTCAAACAAGCCGCTATCAGCCACAACACAAACCAGCAATTTGATGATGAACGAACATTTGGTGAGAAGCTGGCTGATCGAATTGCTAAATTTGGAGGCTCATGGACGTTCATCATGGCGTTCTTTTCCATTTTAGTGGCATGGGTCATGCTAAACTCGCTCATTCTTGCCCGGAGCGGAACAGCGTTCGATTTGTACCCATACATTCTTTTGAATTTGTTTCTCTCAATGCTTGCCGCACTTCAAGCTCCAGTAATTATGATGGCGCAAAATCGCCAGGCAGCGAAAGACAGAATGGATGCGGCGCACGATTACGAGGTTAATCTCAAAGCTGAACTGGAAATTTGCGGACTTCACCATAAACTTGACAAATTACGCGACACTCAGTGGAAAGAATTGATCACGATGCAGCAACGACAAATTGTGCTGCTGGAAAATTTGCTCAATTTACCCGACTCAGTAAGCAACGGTTTTAAAAGCAGCTCGATTACCTGAAAGCAGAATGTTAACAATGAGTGAGAAAAAGTTGTGGAAAGACGAAGGTTACACGGGCAGCAGTTATAACGCGGCTATGCCGTTTTTAAATAGCGGACATGAACATCAATTGGTCAACACCGAAACCGGCGAGCAGAAAACAATTCATGTTTGCAGCAATCAAACTTTGGGTGAAGCGATTCGAAGCGGAGAGCAATGGACGGAAGAAGCAGTAGAAAACGAAAATGAATGTTTAAACTGACAAAAATATATGAAAAACCTAAAAATCAATGAACGCCGCATCAATGATGTCTTAATTTTGGACATCACTGGCAAATTGCGGCTTGGCGAAGGCAGTGCCGAATTTCATACCGCCATTCGTTTACTAGCTGAGGGCGGCGAAAAGAAAATTATCGTCAATCTGGCTGATGTTACCTACATAGATTCAAGTGGTCTGGGCGAACTGGTTGCGGGCTACACTGCGCTCAAAAAAAATGATGGCGAGTTAAAGCTGCTTTATTTGACGACCAGAGTTCGCGAATTGATGGTAATGACCAAACTATTAACTGTTTTTGATGCTTACGAAAATGAGTCTGAAGCCGTTAAAAGTTTTGAGAGTTCGCCTTCAGAAGCCAAAACATCTAGCTCGTCTTCGGCGACAGAAGAAACTTTATCAACTTCCACTACCAAGTAAAATTGCGAAAAGCGCACACCTGTCAAGGCGATGTCTCAATGGCAGAGGTATCCCGCAAAAATAACGGTGATTTGCGTTGCAAAACTCAAATTTGAGTTGGGGTGAATCTATGATTATGCAGCGTCCGGAATTGGAAGAAGAGATGCGTCGCTTTAAACAAATGTTTGAAAAGGCGACAAGCGAAAACATCATTGAATATTGCCAAAAATATCTGGGATTGTTGACCGCTTATCGCGACGAACTGTACAAATTTCGCGGCACACCGGAAATTAATCAGCATCAGAAATCTCTTGTTAAACGTGCAGCAGTTGATCTAGTAAGACAAAAAATTCGGACTGCGGTAGAAAATTGCACGAGCGAGCGTAACAGAATCGAAACTCTGCTCAAATCATTTATAGTAATCAGTGGTTATGATGCTCTTGAAACGTTTAACCAACATCATTACAAAGGTTTTAGCAATTGGGAGTTAAAAGCTGGAGGCCTCAGATTCGGCGGCGGAACTGAAGCTGACAAAATCAGTGTCCAAGATGCGGTGGCAACAGCAAGTTTGCTGCGCCGCGAAGAATATTTGAATCCTCAAACAATTTCTGTCAATTAAAATTATGAACAATAATATTGAAAAAACTAATGAGATTCTGCCAATAACTCAAGGCATTTTTAAGGAAATGCTCAAACCGGATGATTCGATGTTTGAATTAGTTATAGTTGCGGCGCAGCGTTGCAAGCAGTTGACAAATGGCGCGAATCCGCGAATTATCGCTAATTTAGCCAAGCGCAAAAACACGAGTATTGCAGTCGAAGAAGCAAGACAAGGCTTGGTTCCGTTTAGCACTGCCGATATAGCGCCAAAATAGCTCAAAAACAAATTTTGCAAAAGGCGACTTGTTTGGTGAGTCGCCTTTTTCCGTGTTCATTTATTTGAGATATTTATCCAAAAAATCTGCCACCAGCGGATAAACGATAAGACGGTTTTTGAGTTTTGAAATGCCGTGACCTTCGTCATCAAAAAGTTTGTACTCAACCGTCGCCCCGCGTTTGCGCAAACTTTCAACTATTTGTTCAGCTTCAGTGTAAGGCACTCTGGGGTCACGTTTTCCCTGAATGACAAAAAGCGGCGCGCGAATTTTATCAACTTTGTTAATCGGCGAAATCGCGCGTAAAAAATCCAAATCCTTGTCGAGCATCCCGTATTCGACTTCGCGCTGGCGGCGGCGATAACCGCTGGTGCGCTGCAAAAAAGTTTCCCAGTTCGCAATCCCGACCGTATCAACCGCTGCCGCCCACAAATCTGGGTAAAGCGTAATTGCCGCGAGCGTCATGTAGCCGCCGTAAGAGCCTCCCATCACGGCAATTCGTTTCGGATCAGCACCGCCTTTTG
>JBDTZD010000087.1:0-2825 GCA_040005335.1 Pyrinomonadaceae bacterium
TTCAGCTTTCGTTAATCGGCAAAATCGTTTTAAAGTCATCTCAAGCGATTTAAGTGATATGCAATTTATTCTTAACCTTACTTTACGCGAAGTTCGCTCTTCCTGGCGGCGATTGTTGTTTTTCTTTATCTGTATTGGCATCGGAGTCGGTTCGATTGTTGCGCTGCGGTCGGTAATTCAAAATTTGAATCGCGCGGTTGCGTCAGAAGCGCGTTCTTTGTTGACCGCCGATGTTGAAATCAATACGACAGCACCTTTTACCGAAGTGGAAACCGCCGCAATTGCACAGGTTGCGGCAAACAACGCGAATATTATTGAAGCCCGGAACCAAACAATTCAGACCAATACAATGTCGCGTCCCTCAGACGATAGCAAAAGCGGCTCGCTGATGCTCGAACTCAAAGGCGTCGAGCGAGGCTTTCCGCTTGTGGGCGATTTCAGATTAAGCGACGATCAACAGTTTGACTTTTCTTTACTTGAAAATAAGGGGGCTGTTGTCGCACCGCTCGTTCTCGAAAGATTGAATCTAAAAATCGGCGATAAAATTAGGATTGGCAATCAGGATTTTGAGATTCGCGCTCAGTTTACGAAAGAACCAGGCGGCACTACCGGCTTTCGTCTTGGTCCGCGAGTTTTTATCGAAAAAAGCGGTTATGACGCGGCCGGATTAGACGTTTTCGGCAGCCGCAACCGCCGCCGAATTTTGTTTCGAGCCGACAAACCTGAAAACGCCGAACCCCTCGCCGCCGAGTTTCGCGCCGCTCTCAAAGGGGCGAAAAGTCTCGCCGTCGCCCGCTCGTATAAAGAATCGCAGGACAATCTTAAAAACAGCTTTGACCGCGCCGAAAACTTTTTGTCTCTGACCGGCCTCGTGATTTTGGTTTTGGGCGGAATCGGAGTTTGGAATGTCACGCGCGTTTTTGTCGAGCAAAAAAAATCTGCCATCGCGGTTTTGAAATGTCTGGGCGCCACGGGAACCCGCGTCACACTTGTTTATCTCTTACAGATTTTAATTCTGGGCGCGCTTGGCAGCCTGCTTGGAATTGCTTTAGCGCAGCTTGCGCTTTTTGCAATTAGACAAAACTTTGCCGAAAGTCTCCCTGTGCAGATGAGCTACAATTTACAGCCCGGCGCGATTCTCCAAGGCATTTTGCTTGGGTTGGCAGTATCAATGCTGTTTTCTCTGCTGCCGCTGCTGCAAATTCGCAATATCAAACCGCGCCTGATTTTGCGGGACAATGCGGGCGAAACATTCAAGCGATTTTCAGTTGTCAATTTGCTCGTCGGCGGATTTGTCATTTCAGGTTTGGTGCTGCTGGCTGTCTGGCAGGCGAATTCGTGGCGCATCGGAATTTATTTTTTGTTTGGACTGGCCGGTACTGCAGCGGTTTTGTACGCCGGAGCATTTGTTTTGACGGCAGTTTTGCGCAGGTTTCGTGCTATTCCCAT
Source organism: Pyrinomonadaceae bacterium (assembly GCA_040005335.1). GTDB lineage: Bacteria > Acidobacteriota > Blastocatellia > Pyrinomonadales > Pyrinomonadaceae > JBBQUS01. The sequence goes on from JBDTZD010000087.1 coordinate 1,450, forward strand.
CTTCGCTGTCCGGCAGGCGATTAACAGTTTGCATCGCCCTGGAAATCAAACCCGCGTTGTTCTGCTCGCCGTCGGTTTAGGCGTTTTCGTAGTGCTTTCAGTCCAGCTCTTGCAATCCAATTTGCAGCGCGAATTTGATTTGTTCCGCGAAGGCAGTTTGCCTACTCTGTTTCTGATTGACATCAGACGCGCTCAAGCCGCTGACGTTAAAAATCTGATCAGCGAGCAAACCGGCGAAACGGTTGAATACATCCCGGCCGTGCGCGGGCGAATCGCCGCCATCAACGGCCAGCCCTTTGATTCCGAACAGCGGGAAATTAACCGACAGAGCGGTCAAATCGGGCGCGAGTATGTTTTGACTTATCGTTCGAAACTGGTTGGTGAAGAGGAAATTGTTGACGGTCAGTTTTGGGACGAGACATCTCTCTCACCGAAGGACGAAGGCGAAGTTTCTTTGGATGAAAGCATGAAAGATCAGCTCAAACTAAATGTCGGCGACAACTTGACCTTTGATATTTTCGGGCAGAAACGGACAGCTCGAATTGTTAGTTTTCGCCGACTTGACGTTCGCAATCCGCGCTCGACTTTTCAGATTGTCTTTCGCCCGGGAACGCTCGAAGAAGCGCCGCAAACTCTGCTCGCCCCCATTTATGCGCCGCTTGACGCTGCCGCTCGGAGCAAACTGCAGCGCGCGCTCGTTGATAAATTCCCAAACATTTCCGCAATTGACACGGCTGACGCGGTGGCGGCAATTAAACGCCTGCTCGACAATATTACGCTCGCCGTCTCATTTGTCGGTGGTTTTGTTTTCCTGAGCGGCGCTCTTATTCTAATTGGGTCAATTGCGCTTACCAAATTCCAGCGAGTTTATGAAAACGCTATTCTAAAAACGTTGGGCGCCAGGCGCGGAACGCTTCTCGTAATTTTGCTAACCGAATACGGTCTTTTGGGAATTTTAGCCGCGATTGTCGGAGTATCGGCGGCGGTCACGCTTTCCTATTTTGTTGCGAATTACGTTTTTCAAATTACCTGGCGGTTTAACGTAAATCTGACTTTGCTCGGCTTTATCATCACAACTCTGCTCGTAATGATAGTCGGGGCGGTTTCAAGCTTTGACGTTTTGCTTAGAAAGCCGCTTGCCACGCTGCGTTCGCAGTAAAAGATAAAAGCTTTTCAAATTTAACGGCAATGATTAAAGAAATTCGGATAATTGAGAGACAACAAATGTAGGGGCGGGGCTAGTCTCTGCCCAATGAGCGTTGGCAAGGCAAACGCGAAATAGAATTCTTCTTCAACGTACTCATATAGCAGTTTGCCGACAAATTTTCTAAGGTCTCTCATAAAGTTGATTCATAATTTTCATCTTTAATTTTATT
>JBDTZD010000197.1:0-2815 GCA_040005335.1 Pyrinomonadaceae bacterium
GAGTTTGGCAGAGAGGCAAAACTTCGGCGTGATTTTAGGAACAGGCGGCGGCGGTCTGGCTTTCACCGAAAAACAATACAGTTATTGGTTTAGCGGAGAGCATTCCAAAGCCAGCCTTTACACCATTCCATCTTCGACGCACGGCGGTTTATCGTCTGAATTATCAATGGTGTTTGGTTTGCGGGGGCTGTCGCATATCGTTTCGACCGGCTGTACCAGTTCGACGGACGCAATCTTTTACGCCGCACAGCACATTGCGCTCGGACGCCAAAATAAGATGCTGGCGGGCGGTGTGGATGCTCCCATTGCGCCTGGGATTTTAGCCGGTTTTAACTTAATGACAGTTCTGACAAACGAATGGAACGCAGAACCGGAACGCGCTTCGCGTCCATTCTCCAAAAATCGCTCTGGAATGGTCTTGGGCGAAGGGGCGTGGATGTACGTTTTGGAAGATTTAGAAACGGCAAAAATGCGCGGGGCAAAAATTTATGGAGAGATTGCGGGTTACGGTTCAACGTGTGACGCTTATCATCGCGTCCGGCTGGCCGAAGACGGAACGGAACCCGCGCGAGCAATGAGTTTGGCAATGCAGGACGCAGCCGTTTCGCCTGAATCAATTGATTACGTTAATTTGCATGGAACTTCGACCGTATTGAACGACCGCATTGAAACGCAGGCAATCAAAAACGCTTTTGGGAAACATGCTTATAAAATGCCGCTCTCGGCGACAAAATCGAACGTCGGGCATCCGCAAGGGGCATCGGGCGCGGCAGGAATCGGCGCCACGCTGCTGGCTTTAAATGAAGGCATCGTTCCGCCAACCATTAATTTAGACGAACCCGACGAGGCTTGCGATTTGGATTACACGCCAAACATCGCCAGAGAAAGAAACGTCCAAATCGCGCTTTGTAATTGCATCGGTTTTGGCTCAAAAAATTCGGCATTAGTTTTGAGAAAAGTATAATTCAATCGTCAAATCATCTGACGGTTTAAAACCTTTTAATGGCAGGCGCAAATGCCTTGGCTGTATTTTTGGAAAGCGAGAGGAATTAGGAGATATTTTAGTGACGCCCATCTTTTCTCAAGGTCTGGTAACGTAGAAAATTTCCAGATGCGGAAATTGATATTTCAAAGAAATATCAGTAATACATTCATTAGGAATTTTGCTCAGACAAATTACTTGTTGATTCAGAGGTTTAGCTTTTTGCGAGTGCTTTATCATCGCTCTGCTAATTTGGGCAAGTTCTTCAGCATTCAAAAGCGCATCGCGGCGCAGCTTCAGATTCTTGATCGTTTGTGCGGCTTTTTGGAGGTTAGATTTAATGCCTAGTTTGCGATCCGCCTGATTTTTAAACTCAAACTGGAATTTAGCATAAAGGTCTTCGCATCCGCGCTGTTCAATTCTTAAATCAAAGGATTTATTAAAACTGATAGTTTCTTCGATAATTAAAGGTTTTTCTTTTAACTTTGTCAGTTTATATCCGTTAGATTTATAGTTATTTTTGATTAAAAGCGGTACGGCATCCGCAATGTGGCACTCTTCATTAGGATCAATTGAGAGCGGCGGACGCTGCTGCCCTAAAACAATGTTTACCGTAAAAGCTCCCTGAAAAAGCAAGACTAATGCGTAAACAAGCAAACGAATTTGGTAAATTTTCATAATGGTAGATTCCAAAGAGAGATTTTCAAACTAACAAAGATTATCTGAAAGCTAATGCAGGTTCAACAATTCTAAAAATTTAAAATTTCATTTTTAAGGCTTGAAAATCAAAACTGTCAATATGAATGTCACTCACCTTTACTGTTCAAACTGCAATGAAAGACATGAACCAAACCGGCTTTACAATTTGTGCGAAGTTTGCGGAAAGCCGCTCTTTGTCGCTTACGATCTGGAACGCGCCGCCCGAACACTTACCAAAGAATCATTAAAAAATCGGGTTAATTCGCTTTGGCGATACGAGGAAGTTCTGCCGGTTGAAATCCCAAAAAACCGCATCACGCTTGGCGAAGGCATGACCCAGCTTTTCAAAACCGAACGGTTGGGCGAAAAGCTCGGCTTAAAAAATCTTTACATCAAAGATGAATCTACAAATCCGACTGCTTCATTCAAAGCTCGCGGAATGAGCACGGCGGTTTCAATGGCGAAAGAATTAGCGGTTAAAAAGCTTGCCGCGCCGTCGGCGGGAAACGCGGGCGGCGCTTTGGCGGCATATGCTGCGCGAGCCGGAATCGAAGCTTTTATTTTTATGCCGCAAGACACACCGCGAGCTAACATTATCGAATGTGAACAGATGGGCGCAACCGTAACGCTCGTTGACGGGTTGATTAACGATTGCGGCAAAATAGTCGCCGAACGAAAAGAGAAAGAAGGCTGGTTTGACGTTTCAACTTTGAAAGAACCGTACCGCGTTGAAGGCAAAAAAACGATGGGGTACGAGCTCGCCGAACAACTGAACTGGGAATTGCCGGACGTTATTCTTTATCCAACCGGCGGCGGCACGGGATTAATTGGAATGTGGAAAGCATTTGATGAAATGGAACGCTTGGGTTGGATTGACGGAAGAAGACCAAAAATGGTGACAGTGCAGGCCTTGGGTTGCGCTCCCATTGTCAAAGCGTTTCACGAAGATTTAAAAACTGGCGCTGACATCCAAAACGCGCAAACAATTGCTTCGGGTTTGCGCGTTCCAAAAGCAGTGGGGGATTTTCTGATGCTCGATATTTTGCGCAAAAGCAACGGGACGGCAATCGCTGTCACGGACGAAGAATTAATTGCAGATGTCAAAGAAATCGGTCGAGCGACCGGCATTTTCGC
>JBDTZD010000344.1:0-9428 GCA_040005335.1 Pyrinomonadaceae bacterium
TCTCTTAAATTTTCCTGCAGTTGTAAAAAACTCACAAATTAATTTCCTTTTGATAAAAGCCAAAGTATAGCCGCCGCAGGGCTGCGATAGCAAAAAAGCCGCGCGGGTCAAAACAAATCTTGACCCGCGCGGCTTTTCTGATTTGTTATTTTCGAGTTGTTATTGAATCGAAATCGTGAGCGTGTAAGTTGTCGCTCCGCCGTGATTATCAATGTCAACATAAACATCGCCGGTTGTGTCTAAAGTTTTTGAAAACTGCGTGTCATGAACTTGCCCTTGCATAAAATCAACTTTACCGTTGGCAGAACTAAGCGTTGCCGTTAAAGTTTGTCCGGCGCTCGCACGCAAAACGTAGCTCCGCGAAGCGCCTCTTGAGGCTAGCCGCCCGGAGACAGTAGTTGAGTTTCGCCCACGCGCAAAACGCACCCGCGTCTGAGCCATCAAATCCGCGCCCGTTAACCACAAAACCATCATCAAAGTTAAAACAATCGTGCTAACTTTCTTAAGCATTATCTTTCTCCTATTTTTAGAATTTATGTTTTAGTAAAAAACGCAAAAGCGTGACTAAATCCAAGTCCGCTTTTGCAATTACATCGGCACAAATATAGCCTGATCAGGCTGTCATTGGAAAGCCAAAAATTTTGCTTGATTTGGTTGCTTATTTGTTTCTAATGCGCCGATAACCGGATACGAAAATTTTTTCAAAATCAATTGTCGCCGACTTTGGATAGATAGCGCTGCAATTCCTCCAAAGCTCCGGGAACGGCTCTGAGCGTTGGTTTTTCTCCCGAATCGTCCATTTCGATTCGCTCTCTGGCGCATTCCATGCAGTAAATTTGCAGTTTCGAGTTTTGCCTGACAGCTTTTTGCCCGGATTCCGAAACCCAAACAGGCGACTGGCATTTTCTGCAATGTCCGCGAACGCTGCCATAGAGAGCCTTCATTTGCTCGACATTGACGCACATCAAAATTTCCGGTTCTTCGTCATCTATCAAATGCGGCTTTTGGGTCATATCTTAAAATCTCGCTTTGCCAAAATCCTAACTACGTTTGAGTTTAACAAACTTGCTTGGTTTCGACTCAGCGGCGCACTTACCGCAGCCTGTCTCACAACTCCCGGTGCTGTTGCTAGAAAAACTGCGTAAACGCGAGAAAACGCGCCGACCGACGTAAAAGGCAGCCGCTGAAATTATCAGAATAACTAAGATTGTTTGAAAATCCATAGCCAATTAATCTTATCAAATCTAGCTGTGACAATCGTCGCAGACTTCACCGCGCAACGCCGCTAAGCCTTCGCGGGCGATAATCGGAATCATTACGAGCGCGGCAACTGAATCTGCCCACCACCAACCGAAAAGAGCGTTTAAGCATAAACCAACAAGCAAAATCGCCGAAAGATAAGCACACAAATCAGTCTGACGTGAATCTGCTTTCATAGCGTGGCTGTTTAAATCGACTGCAACTCGGCGTTTTGCCCGCGCTAAAATCGGCATTACAATCACAGACAAGGCAGCAACCACGATACCAATATAACTTTCATTGGGCGGTTCGCGCAGAAGCAAAGATTTTATGGCGTCAAAGGCAATATAAGTTGCTAATCCAAGAAAGCTAATACCGACAAGTTTGAGCGCCAAGCGTTCCCGATGCTCACCCGAAAAAAGCCGCCAAAGCAAAATCGCGCCAGACGAAACTTCGATCACAGAATCAACGCCAAAGCCGACTAATGCAATACTGCCTGCCGCGAGTCCTGCGCCAAGAGCGATAATGGCTTCGAGAGAATTCCAGCCGATAGTTAAATATTCAAGCCAGCGACCACGCCGCACATTTGCTAAACGGATTGTCTCTTGATTCAAAACTTCTGCACTCATATGTTTATCAAATTAGACCACAGCGACAAGGATACGCAGGGTCGCCGAATTCTATTTGTAAAGTTGTATGTTCGATACCAAATTTATCGTGCAATTCGTTTGAGGTTTTAGAAAGTAGAGCGTCATCACAGACAGCCTTCGTCATTACGATGTGCGCGGTTAAAGCGGTTTCGGTAGTGGACATTCCCCAAACGTGCAAATCGTGAACATCGACGCACGTCGGGAGATTCGCCAGATATTCTTTGACGGCGTTCATATCTATCCCTTCAGGCACGGCATCAAGAGCCAAATTAACTGAATCTCGAAGCAAGTCCCACGTGCCGTAAGTAATTAAAGCGACAATCACAAGGCTCACAATCGGGTCAAGCCAGACCCAACCCGTATAAAGCATCGTCACGCCCGTTAAAACTACACCAAGCGCAATAAAAGCATCAGAAGCCAAGTGCATAAACGCGCCGCGAATGTTCAAATCGGCTTTGCGCCCCGCCATAAACAAAAGAGCCGTTCCTCCATTGACGGCAATTCCAACAGCGGCAACCCAGATCACAGTTGTTTCTTCGACTGAACCCGGATTCTTGAGGCGAATTATAGCTTCCCAAGCAATCGCACCGACGCTAATCAGCAAAACTGAGGCGTTGATGAGCGCGGCTAAAATCGAAGAACGCCGGAAACCGTAAGTGCGTTCGAGTGTTGGACTGAGGCGAGCGAGACCCGCCGCTCCCCAAGCCAGCGCGAGACCAAGCACATCGCTTAAATTATGTCCGGCATCGGCGACCAACGCGAGCGAGTTAGACAACCGCCCGTAAATGACTTCGAGAATAACAAAGCCCAAGTTGAGCGCGATACCAATTGCAAAGGCTCGTCCGTAATTTGCCGGCGCATGATTATGTTCGTGTCCCATTATCAAAATCCAAGTAACTTACCGCCCTGATAAGTTAAAAACGTGACGATATAGGCGAGCGCGGTCATATATACAACCATAAAAATCGCCCAGCCCCAGGAATTGGTTTCGCGACGGACAATGGCAAAAGTGGACATACATTGAAACGCTAAAAGATAAAAAATCATTGTCGTTAATGCCAGCAGCGGACTCCACACAAGCGAACCATCATCGCGTCTGGCGTTGCGCACTGCTTGCAGCAGCGAATCCGAAGTTGCGTCTTCGTCATTGCCAACATTGTACAAAATGCTCATCGTCGAAACGAAAACTTCGCGCGCGGCAAATGAAGAAATCAAGCCGATGCCAACCTTCCAATCGTATCCGAGCGGCGCAACTACGGGTTCAATCGCTCTCCCAAGTCGTCCGGCAATGCTGTATTCAAGGATTGCCGCTTTTTGGGCAGTATCGGCTGCCTTTTGTTCTTCTTGGGACAGCGGAGCAGGCTGTTGCGCGATTTCCTGAGATTGAGATTCGGTTGGTTGAACGGCGACTTGAACAGCAGGACGGGGAAAGTTAGCCAACGCCCATAAAATAATCGAAATCGCCAAAATAACAGTTCCCGCGCGTTTGACAAACATCCAGGCGTTTTGGAAAACGTTAAGGAAAACGGCTTTGAGACTTGGCACTCGATACGGCGGCAATTCCATTACGAGCGGCGGCGTCGGAGCTTTCAAAATCGTGCGTTTGAGAATAAAAGCAACGATAATCGCTGTAATGATGCCGAGCGCGTACATAGACAAAATTAGAACCGCGCCGAGCGACAAAAAACCGAAAAGATATTGCCCCGAAAAAAACGCGCCAATCATCAGCGTGTAAACCGGCAGCCGCGCCGAACAGCTCATAAACGGCGCAATCAAAATTGTCGCCAGACGATCTTTCGGATTTTCAATCGTCCGCGTCGCCATAATTCCGGGAATCGCGCACGCAAAACTTGATAGCAGCGGCACAAAGGCTTTGCCGTGCAGCCCGACTCCGCGCATTAATCTGTCAAGCAAGAATGCCGCCCGCGCCATATAACCTGTATCTTCGAGAATTGAGATAAAGAAGAAGAGCAGACAAATCTGCGGCAGGAAAATGAGAACCCCGCCGACTCCGGCAATCACGCCGTCAACCAGCAAATCAGTCAACAGACCGGCTGGCAAATTACTCCGCGTCAAATCTTCGAGCGCCCCAAAACCTTTGTCGAGCAAATCCATTGGCAAATTCGCCCAGGAAAAAATCGTTTGAAAAACGAGCAGCAGGATTGCGGTTAAAATTACCAGCCCAAAAAATTTGTGCGTTAAGATATTGTCAATTCTTTCAGAGATGGTGCGTTCGATTTGCTTTCCAGTTGTGACGGAATCACTGACGACGCGGGCAATCCACCCAAAACGTTCGATAATGCTCGAATGTCCGGCGGGTTCTCCGACACTTTGCTTGAGGAAGGGAAAAGTGGGCTGTTGGAGGGCGCTCGTTGCAGCTTTCGCAACGGCTTCTGATAATTCGGTTAAACCAATTCTTTTGGTGGCCGTGACGGGGACGACCGGAACTTGCAGCGCATCGGCAAGCTTTGCCGTGCTAATCGTTGTTTCGCTTTTCTCGGCTTCATCCATCATCGTCAGAGCCACGATGACTGGAATCCGATAATCAAAAAGCTGTGTGACAAGATACAAATGCCGCTCTAAATTTGTCGCGTCAACAACTGCAACTATTACGTCAGGAGTCGGAACACCGGCGATTTTGCCCATCAGCACATCTCGCGCGATTTGTTCGTCAAGCGATGTCGCATCGAGACTATAAAGTCCCGGTAAATCAATCAACCGCGCCGTTTTGCCGTCCGCAAAACGCCACGCTCCTTCTTTACGTTCGACCGTCACGCCTGCATAGTTTGCTACTTTCTGCCGCAAACCTGTCAGCGCATTAAAAAGCGTCGTTTTACCGGCGTTTGGATTGCCGGCAAGAGCAATTGTTAATTGTCCTTTGCTGTTTATTCTTTGCTCTTTATTTTTGGCGACTGCAATTTCCACTTTTTTTCAGTTCACAAAGCCTGCTCACCTTTAGTGCTTAAAAAATTTCGCCCAGTGCTATCCGAAAACAGCAAAGGACGAAAAACAAAAACGAATGATAAATTTTATTCGACAACAATAGAATTGGCTTCGACTCTCCGCAAAGCGAGATGCGAATTGCGAACGCGAATTTCCAGAGGACAGCCAAAAAGCGCGGCTTTCACTACGCGCACCGTTGCGCCCGGAACTACTCCCATCTCAAGCAGACGACGGGAAACAGCGCCGCTTTCCCCAACCGAAATTATTTTTGCGGTTGTTCCAATTGCCAGCTGCCCCAGTGTCGAAACATTTTTTTGAATCATTGATGTTTTCCTAGACGAGAAACCTAATAAGCCAAAATCAATATAACCTAATTGAAATTCGTTTTCAATTTCATTTGTAGCTAAAAGCTGGAAATATCAAAAGTATTTTTTGAGAGAATCTAAAACTTAATTAAATTAGCCTGAACTGCGCCGAGGGGAGTGTTGCAAATAAATTTGAGCGGGAGCCGGCGAGCATCATCAGAAAGCCATAAGCTTAAACCTAAGGAATCAATTTGTGGATTGTCTGTGATAATTCTCAGCGCAATTACATTCAATTTTTTGCCGCCGAACTCGATTATTTCGCGCCTCGGTTTGAGCGTCACGATAATTGGCGCGCCGCTCAGAAAAACAGCGGCTCGCGTGTCAGCAGCGTCCTTTTGCACGAGGGAAAAGCGAAATGCTCTGAGAGCATAAACAAATGAGAGCGCGTCAAATGTTCCAATCGGAATTCCTACCTCCACCCCCCTCTCATTGGTGACCGCACCGCGTTCCTGGTCAAAACTGAGCGATTGATTAAAATTGGCAAGCCCGCCGCCAAGTTTAATTTCATGTCGAAACGGAACTAGATAATTAGGATCAATATAAGATTCCATCTTGTCCCCAGCGGTGAAAACATTTGAATTATTAACGGGTTGTGCCGTCACCGCAAGCTGAACGCTGTCGCGCCCCGCAAACTGCTTTCGTTCTCTGACCTCGAACCGGACGTTGCCGATTTTTTGTCCAGCTCGCAAAACTTCGAAATCGAGTTTTTCGCCGAGAGCGAACGGCAAATCAGCATCAAGCGGCTGATTATCAAAGTAAGGTTTAGGCGTTGGTTGGACGCGCGGTGGTCGCGGCGTCGGGATTCCAACCGGAGTTGGTTCCGGTGTCGGTTGAATAACTACTGCAACTAATGGTTCAGTCTGCAAAATTTCAACGCTGACGAGTTCGGCGCGCAATTCGCCCTGGGGCAGTTTTAGGCTTATTAAAACTGGCAAGTGTCGTTCATCATCGCTGATATAAATTTTAGCTTTATAACGATTGAAGACTTTGTCATCGCCCGAAATCTGAATGACGAAAGCATTGTTTGCGCCAATTGACGTCGAAACGTTTTCGCGTCCTGTGACCTGCAGTTTAGCGTTGTAAAATTTTTCGCTTTCCCAAATTTTAAGCGACTGAATTGCCGTATTGTTAAAATCTAAACGCCGAATTTGATAAATCGCCGACAGTAAATCGTAAACATTTGTGTCCGGTACTGACGGACTGGCAAGCTGGTTTACCAATTGATTTTCTGGAAAATCACGACGAGCTTCGCTTTTTTTACCGTCATTGTACAAAATGCGTTCCGCCCGAATCGGCAGATTTGTTTCCGGGTCAATATATGTTGTTAAATCGTCATTCAAATCAATTAGAGTGGACTGGACAATCCCGGTTGTTCGCACCTTTGCTCGAATTACGTTGACATCGCGTTCAGTCAACCTTTCGCGCCCAGCCGCATATAATTCAATTGTTCCGGCATCGTTAAAGGTGGCGAAGGAAAGATTATAGGTTAGTTTTTCACCAGTCGGAAAACTTTGCGCGGTAGTTTGCGCCCGTGCTGTTGAGGTCAGGAGGAGGGCAAAAAATACCCAGATAAAAAATAAAAATTGCTTCATCAAAATTTCCGGCAATGTTGAAGTGACTTTGAACCAGTATCTTTAGCCAAAGCCAAACCTCTTACATTACTCGTTTGCCGAGGTAATTTCAGCTAAAATATCCTGCGTTGCCTTCCTTTTATCCGCCGCCTGCAAGATTGGTCTGCCGACAACGAGATAATCTGCCCCCGCTTTGATTGCATCAAAGGGCGAAAGAGTTCGCTTTTGGTCATCGCTTTCTATTTTGGGTTTTGGATTTTGGATTTTGGATTCAAATCGGATTCCAGGCGTGACAATAAAGAAGTTGTTTGATTTTTCGTTGTTTATTTTTCGTTGTTTATTTTCCGTTTTGATGCGGCTTGCTTCTTGCGGGGAAGCGACTACGCCGTCCAAATTGCAGTCGCTTGCCATTTTTGCCAGTTTCAAAACTTGCTCAAGAGGCTCGCTTTCAATACCGACTTCGCGCAAATTTTCACGATTTGAGCTTGTTAAAACTGTAACTGCGATGATTTTTGGTGAGGGTAGGTTTTCTTTCACAGCTGTTTCACGCACAGCCAACACTGTCCGTTCCATCATTTCGCGCCCGCCCAGAGCGTGAACATTAAACATCCAAACGCCGAGTCTGGCAGCTTCGACGCCGGCGTTCGCTACTGTATTTGGAATGTCGTGAAATTTTAAATCGAGGAAGATTTTCGCTCCCTCTTCGATTAATTCACGCACGAACTGGCTTCCGGCAGCAGTAAATAGCTGCATTCCAATTTTGAACGCACAGCCTGTTTCGCGCAATTCGTCGAAAATCACTCGCGCTTCACTCGCCGTCGGCACATCAAGCGCCACAATTAAGGGGTTTTGGATTTTAGATTTTGGATTTTGGATTTCGCTCATATTTAACTCAGGTTCAATTTTCGACACCGATAGCTTCTTGATACGAATTAAAACCGCGCTGCTCAAGAATTTTAGCCAAACCATCGTTGATGTCGCTGGCGACAGTTAAACCTTGGTAAACAAAGCCGGTGTAAAGCTGAACCAGATTCGCTCCGGCCGCGATTTTCTCGAATGCGTCAGCGGCTGTAAAAATTCCGCCGACGCCGATAATCGGTAGTTTACCATCGGTGAATTTGTAAATAGTTTTGATAACTTCGGTAGATCTTTTGCGGATCGGCGCTCCGCTTAAACCGCCCGCACCGATTTTTTCCAGTTCGGTTACAGAAGTTTTTAAATTATCGCGGCTAATAGTGGTATTTGTCGCTACGATTCCAGCCAGATTTAACTTTAATGCAACGTCGCAAATCGCTTCAATTTCACTCGCTGATAAATCCGGTGCGATTTTGACCAGCAACGGAACGAGTATTTGATTGTTTGAGAGTTCACGGTTGCGTTTTTGTAAAGCCGAAAGCAATTCATCAAGAACGCGGGGGCGTTGCAGTTCACGCAAATTCGGTGTGTTCGGGCTGGAAACATTGACGACAATGTAATCTGCGATTTCATGAACAAGGTCAAAACTTTTGAGGTAATCTTCGGTCGCTTCCTCAACCGGCACGATCTTGCTTTTGCCGATGTTCATTCCCAAAATGCATGACGGGCGATTGTTTCTCAATCTTTCAACAACTTTTGCAGTACCTTCGTTGTTAAATCCGGCGCGATTGACCAAGGCTTTGTCTTGCGGCAGACGAAAAAGCCTTGGTTTCGGATTACCCGGCTGCGGATGAAAAGTCGTAGTCCCTACTTCAACAAAGCCAAACCCAAGCGCGGCAAGCTGACTTGTCACAACTCCGTTTTTATCAAATCCAGCGGCTATGCCGATTGGATTCTCAAATTGAACTCCGAAACAATCAATCGCGCCAAATGGCGAACGCGCGTATCTGGCGGCAAATCTCTGCTGCAAAACTTTAGAACCGAGCCCAAAACGCAACGATTCAAGCGCAAATTCATGCGCTGTTTCCGGCGGCAGGCTGAAAAGAAGCGGACGCAAAAATTGATACATCGTTTGTAATGGTAAATGGTAAATGGTTAATTGTTAACCGCCGATGTTCATTCAAAAAATAAATTTGTCTCAAAAATCAAATAGCATTTACCATTTACCATTTACCATTTACAATTGTCCGCAACATGGCAGAAATAAATTTAACGGAAAAATCTCGAATTATGGACGGCGCGAGAATCAACCGCGCACTTTCGCGTCTTGCATCAGAAATAGTCGAAGAAAATCAAGGCGTCAAGGATTTGTATCTGGTTGGAATTCAGCGGCGCGGCGTTCCGCTTGCCGAACGTCTGGCAAAACGCATCGGCGATCTCGAAGGTACGCATCCGCCGCTTGGAATCCTCGACATCACGCTTTACCGCGACGATTTATCAACAGTGGGCGCCAATCCAATTGTCAACCGAACGCAGCTTGATGACGACATTGAAGACCGCAAAATAATCCTCGTTGACGACGTGCTTTACACGGGCAGAACCGTTCGCGCCGCGCTCGATCAATTGATGGATTACGGTCGCCCGCGCCGCATCCAGCTTGCCGTTTTAATTGATCGCGGCAAAGAACACCGCGAACTGCCGATTCAAGCGGATTACATTGGCAAAACCGTCCCGACTAAAAAGAGCGAAATCATCAAAGTTATGCTCAAAGAGTTTGACAACGAAGAAGCCGTCGGCATTTTTGA
>JBDTZD010000110.1:0-29913 GCA_040005335.1 Pyrinomonadaceae bacterium
AACCAAAATTTTTGGACGCGAAACGCCGCCGATGATTTTTCAGTACAATGCGGCGGATTATATTATCGAAACTAACAAAGACGGCGAACTGCTTTTTACAATCGCTCGGTTTGAAGGCGCAGCTCCAAAAATTCGTTATAATTTACGCGATTTGGGCGGTTGTTTTACCCACGAAGCTTTGTCTGCCAGACTGAAAATCGAAGGAGTCGAAATCAAAACTTTAGCGCCGCGACAAAGCGCTTTTCCGTTAATGTTTGTTCATGGACGCGGCGATTTGAGCGTTCCGTTTTACGGCGCGAAAGTTTTCCCGCATGATTTAGAAGAAATTATCAACACTCATCCGCAGCTTGTCGGGAGAATCAATTCGTTTCAACTCAAAAGCGAGGAAGACGCCGAAACTTTAAAGCGAACCTTAAAAATTCATCTCGAAAAATCGCGCCATCCGAAAGGCGATTTTCCCGCGCTCGAAGATTTGCAAATTATCATTTTTGACGAGTTATGTCGTCTTAATCAAGATTTCCGCGAGGTCACTAGAATGTTTGAACGTTCGCAAATTGAGGTTTATCTACATGATTTTGAAACCGAGATGTTTGCGAATCGCGATATTCGCATTAAGAATAAGTATATTGGTTAAAGAATTGTCAAGAAATCCCTTTTCACGTTATTCGGTTTCTTCAAGAGTCAGCTCACTCGCGGCAGTTTCATTCATTTCCTGCTGAGAAATATTGGCGTCAATTGGCGAGCGAGTGGTGATGTTGCTCTCAAGAAATTTCGCATAAATTTGAACGTTCAAATCGCTTAAAAATTTGTCAATTTCTTTCATTTCCTTTGCCACCCAGACGTTAAGAATGAAATCGAGTTTTCCGACGTCAAAAGATTTGAGCAGCGCGTTTGGTTCTGGATCCTTTAAAACTTGCGTGTGCTCGTATGCCACCGCCCGCATAATTTCCAAAACTTTAACGGCATCATTGCCGTAACCGACAAAGATTTTGATTTCGTGCGGAACGTGATCGCCGCTGCGCCGAAAATTTCTCACGGGATCGGTGATGAGTTTGAGATTCGGAATAATATAAATTGTTTCATCATCGTGCAGAATCCGCGAGCTGCGACCGCCAATATCAACAATTTTACCTTTAATCGTGCCTATCTCGATGCGGTCGCCGACTTGAAAAGGTTGTTCATAAAGAATAATCAAACCTGCAATAAAATTATTGGCGACATTTTGCAATCCGAAACCAATTCCAACTCCTATCGCTCCGGCTAAGACGTTGAGACTCGTTAAATCAATTCCGACAAGCTGCAAAGTGATGATAAATCCGAAAAATATAACGACGTATTGGGCAATTGTCCCAACCAGATGACTCGTGGCGGGCCGCATACTCGTCCGTTTGAGTAAACGAGTTGTCAGCAAATTTCTGAGCAATCTCGAAATGATAACGACAATCAGTACGGCGACAAAGAAAACAATGATGTCAATTATTTTGATCGAAGAGTTGCCAATTTTAAATAGCTCGTATTTAAAGATGTAATAGAGAACGTTGTTATCAACAAACTCGACAACTTTTCCCGACGCTTTATTTTCCGGGTTGGTTTCTGTGTTTTGAAAAAATAATAAAAGATTCAACATAAAAGATCATCTGCAAAAATTGCCATTCATTTTACAACACTGTGAAATTTTTGGACGATTATGCCATTATTTTTTGATGCAGTTTGATGTGGCAATTATCGGCGGCGGAGCAGCAGGGCTTTTTTGTGCGGCAGAAGCCGGAAAACGCGGGCGGAGCGTGATTGTTCTGGAAAAAGCTGAAAAAGTCGGCAAAAAGATTTTAATTTCGGGCGGCGGACGCTGTAATTTCACCAACGTTTTCACCGCTCCAGCTAACTTTATCTCCCAAAATCCGCATTTTTGTAAATCAGCGTTGGCTCGTTTTACGCCGCAAGATTTTATCAAACTAATCGAAAAACACAGTATTGAATATTACGAAAAAAAGCTCGGTCAGCTTTTTTGCCGCGACACTTCGCGGCGAATTGTGCAGATGCTCGAAGACGAATGTTTAGCCGCAAGCGTTAAAATTCGAACCAATTGCACGGTTAAATCAATCAAAAAAAATGCAACAGGCTTTGAACTTGAAACTTCTCACAGTAAATTTGAATGTCAATCTTTGGTGATTGCGACGGGAGGTTTATCGTTTCCAAAAGTAGGCGCGACGGATTTTGGTTTGAATCTTGCGCGACAATTCGGTTTGGATATTGTCGCGCCTCGCCCAGCTCTGGTTCCCCTTGTTTTTACTGATTTAAAGGGTTTTGGAGAGCTGGCCGGAATTTCGCTCGAAGTAACTGCAAACTTTGCCGAGACAGATTTTCGAGAAAATATTTTATTTACACATCGAGGGCTTTCAGGTCCGGCGGTTCTGCAAATCTCAAATTACTGGCAGGCTGGCAAAGCAGTTTCATTTAATCTTTTGCCTGACAAAGACGCGCGGGATTTGCTGCTTGAACATCGCTCTAGTCGTCAGGAATTAGTTAATTTCTTAGGTCAACGTCTGCCAACGCGTTTTGCAGATAAATTTTGCGCTTTGTTCGCGCCTTCGAAGCCGCTCAACCAGTTGTCCAACCAGGAAATTGAACGGATTGCAGTTTCGCTTAACGCCTGGCAGGTAAAGTTTCATCAAACCGAAGGCTGGCACAAAGCCGAAGTCATGATGGGCGGCGTTTCAACCGACGAATTATCGTCAAAGACGATGGAAGTAAAACGCGTCAAAGGGTTGTATTTTATTGGCGAAGTCGTGGATGTCACGGGCTGGCTCGGCGGCTACAATTTTCAATGGGCTTGGGCTTCAGCGTACGCAGCCGCGAATGCGGTTTAACAAAATGAAAGAATCCGAATCATTGTTAGACGTTTTTCGCCGCAGGTTTCTGCTTGAAATTGTGGTTTTCACTTCGGGCGCGCTTGTGATGATTTACGAAATCGCCGGATCCAGAATTCTGGCGCCCTATATTGGAACTTCGACTTATGTCTGGACGAGTTTAATCGGCGTGATTTTAGCAAGTTTGAGTGTAGGTTATTGGATCGGCGGCAAAATAGCTGACCAGCAGCCTGAATTAAAGTATTTATCGGGCGTGATGTTTCTCGCTGCCGCTATGTTGTCGGCGACTATTTTGCTTCACGAATTTATTTTAACCATGCTCGCCGTCAGTTCGTTAGGGTTAGAAATCAAATCGGTAATAGCCGCGCTCATTTTGTTCGCCCCGGCAAGCGTTTTGTTTGGTTTTGTGACTCCTTATGCGATTAAATTAAAAATGCTGTCAATCGAGAATGCGGGTCAAACCGTTGGCAGATTGTCCGCGCTTTCGACCGTCGGCAGCATCTTAGGCACATTCACGGCAGGCTTTTTTCTTCTTCCGTTTGTCGGCAGCTTGCGAACTTTGTATTTAATCGCCGGACTTTTACTATTGCTGTCAATTTTGCTTGCTCCGTTTAAACTTACCATAACCAACTTGTTTGTCATTCTGCTTTTTCTCTCGGCAATTGGCGCAAATGAGTTTTACCGTTTCGCGCTTTTTCAAACAATAGGCTTGCGTGATTTTGACACTCAATACAGTCGTATCCGAGTTTTCCGCAGCACGGATAAGAAAACCAATAAACCGATTACAGCACTAACGATTGACCCGCTTTCGACACAATCGGCGATTTTTGCCGACAGCGACGATTTAGTTTTTGACTACACAAAGTATTATCATTTGCTGCGGCATTTTAAACCCAAATTTCAGCAAACGTTGATGATTGGCGGCGCGGGTTATTCGTTTCCCAAAGATTATTTGCAAAAATATCAAAACGCGGCGCTTGATGTAGTGGAAATTGATCCCCAGATGACTGAGATTGCCCGCCATTATTTTCGACTTCAAGATAATCCTCGTCTGAAAATTATTCACCAAGACGGGAGAGTTTTTTTAAATCAATCTCCAGATGAAAAATATGACGCAGTTTTGCTTGACGCATATAATTCGCTTTATTCAATTCCCTTTCAACTAACGACAATCGAAGCCGTGCGACGCTTGGATAAAATTTTAAAGCCGGACGGAATAGTAATTTTAAACACTATTTCCGCGCTTAAAGGCAGCGGCTCGCTGTTTTTGCAAGCCGAATACAAAACTTTTGCACACGTTTTTCCGACGATTTATCTGTTTAAAGTCAAACTCGAACAACCTGCTGATGTGCCGCAGAATGTTATTATTGTTGCTTGTAAGTCAAATTGCCCTGCACCGACAAACGGCGCGGACGAAGAAACTGTCAACTTACTGGAAAATTATTACGATGAGCCTCTTGATTTAACCATGCCTGCTTTGACAGATGATTTAGCGCCGGTTGAATATTATAATTCGTTGGCACAATCGGCATCGCGGAGATAAAACTAGCTGTTTCCGAATAATTCACGCAGAGCGACGCGACGCATTTCGCCTTTGTCAAATTCGCTTTCCAGAACGCCTAGCTTTGCTTCAGCGCTGCCGATTGTCCAACATTGTTTTTCGTCAAGTTCTTCGATTGGTATGCCATTTTCGTTAAGCGGACAGATATCGCGTAATTCATAAATTTCATTTTCGATTTCGTCAAGCCAGCGGAGCGGCAAACCCTGCGTTCGGCAAACATAAGGGCGTGATTGATAGATTCGGCAGCCTCCGTTTTCGTCGAGAAAAGCACAGCCGCCTCTTGTATTTGGCGTATCGTTGATCAACAGTTCGGCGAAGTTTTGCCTGATATTTTCGGCTTCGACATTCCAGATTGTGATGCCGTCAACACAGCAGCTTGAACAACCGCGCTGGCACTGGAGTCGCTCCGCATGAACTTCGGCTAATCGTTGTGACTGCGAATCAACCTCATTGTAAAAAAGTTGTAATTTGTCGCCTAAAGGGTTCAATTTGTAAATTTATTTGCGGGTTTTGCCGAACAGCAGAAGTTGGACGTTATTTTTGCCAATCCGTTTGGCTTGATAGAGAGCTTTATCAGCTGCTTCGATAACTTCTTGCGGTGAACTATGAAGCGGTGAATACGCTGAAACGCCGACGCTGACCGTTACACCCTGATGCGGAAAATCCGTGCCCTCGATGCGTATGCGAATTCGCTCGCCAATCAATCTTGCCTCGCCAAGCGTAGTATTAGGCAGCAGCAAGCAAAATTCCTCGCCGCCAAACCGTGCTGCAACATCCGCCCCTCGTAAAACGACCTTCAAACACTGCGCCGTCATTTTCAAGACTTCATCGCCCGCCTGATGCCCAAACCGATCATTGTATTTTTTAAAGTTATCAATATCAATCATTAAAATACTCATCGGTGTTCCGTCGCGTTTTGAGCGGTTGACTTCTTCGCTAACTCTCTCATCCAGATAGCGGCGATTGAGCAATCCGGTCAATGAATCGGTAATTGAAAGCTGCTCGAACTTTCCGGCTTTTTGCTGCAAATTCGCACGATCAAGCGCAATCGCCAATTGCGGCGCAATGGCTTCGAGCAAATCCAAATCGCTGGTGTTGTAGCCGGTGATATCAGCGTTTTCAGCAGAACGTTTGTCCGTCAGGTTTAAAACACCGATAGCCCGGCTGCCGACAAAAAGCGGAAAACTGATAAAAGAATCCGAGCGGTAACCCCGTTCCGACGGTGCTGGAGGCAAACTGATACTCATAATGCTTTCAACGACAATCGGTTTGCCCTCAGTCCAGATTCGCTCCGCGACACGTTCGCCAATTGGCGGCTCTAAATGTTTGAGTTCATCAGCATGAGTTCCAAAGGCAGCTTGAACTTTTAATTTTTGTTCGTCTTCATCAAATAAAAGAAGAGAGCCGCGAGTTGCAAAGAGCAATTCGGCACATGTTCTGAGCAGCGTATCGAAAAGATTGACGGACGAATCACCCGCCGCGTTTTCTTCAGCTGAGTTTAATTTTCCGCTGAAAATCTGGACTGCGCGAATTATATCGGCACGCCGCGATAATTCTTCCCTGAGCCTGAGCACCTCAAGCGAAACTGCGATTTGGTGGCTGAAACGCGCTAACCTGAGGCGACGTTGCTCGTCTCTAATTTCATCGCCGACAATAATTGCTGCCCGCACGTCATTGCCCACGGCAAGCGGAAAAATTTCGATTTGCGGCGGAATTATTAACTGCAAAGAGGTTTCATTTAAAACGGCTTCCAGGAGAGATGGATCATCCGCCGTCAAGCTAAAATCAGCCAGTGTGTAACGCAAATTTTCAGCAATTAAAAACGGCTTGAATAAATTCTGCGAGCGTTCAAGCCATCCTAAAGATGTTAAGCCGTAACGCGCTGTCAAAAACCGCAAAGTTTCAGCACAAGCATCTTTAAAACTCTTGTCCAGCAAAACATCAATAAATAATTGCCAAGCGGCAAAATCTTCAAACGTTTCACTGCTAATTTCCGAAACGCCGTTGGCATTTGGAACGGACTCAGGGGCTGGATTGACTTTTTCGTTATAAGCCAGAATTTGAATGGGTAACTTAATTTCAACCTCGGTTTGAGGATTGAGCCTCGCCTCTGTCATGACATTGTGAGAAGTTTGGCGAACAAACTTTTGAAGAGTTTTAAAAGTAGTTGGTTCTTTTGACTCAAATTTTGCAGAGGTTGGTTCCGTGTGAATTGTCATGCCCGAAAAAGGATTTAGCTCGGTGCGGGAGACAAATTCGAGCAAACTTTTCGCTTTGCTTTCCTCTAAATTTTGCAATTGCTCGGCAAGTTTGAAGATTTCCACTTCAGACTCGGCAAAACGTAAACTTTTTAAAAGCTCCTCCGCAGGCAAATCCTGCCATTCCTGAGTTTGTTTACGATCAAGCAGGTTTTCATAATCGGAAACCCGGGCTAATGCTCTGCCAACGATGGCAACCAGCGGGCGGATAGGGTTCGGCGCGAGCGGGACCGCTACGCAGTGTAAATTGACGTGGCAACGATAGGAAATTGTAACGCCTTCTTTTCGAACATTATCAAACGCTTTGCCACAATAGGGTTCACAGAGATGTGCATGTTTAGGGGATGACTGGAGAACGCGGCAAACCGAGTTATTGTTGGAAACGGCTAGTGAAGGCGGTTGACGCCCGTCAACCAGTAATATGCTCAAACCTGATTCTTCAGCCAGAGTGTCTTGTATTTCCTGCCAAATTTCGGCAGCCGATTTTGTTAATTCAATTTTATCAGCTTGCGGCGAAAATTGTTGCGGGTCGAGGGCTTCACCGTTTCTTGATTGTGCAGAATTGTTTTTATTCAAATTTGAAGAATTGAAATTCATCGGTTTGCAGTAAAACGTCCTCGTATCGGTAGGAGCGCTTACCTTTAGCCGATTCTGGTCAAATTTACGGTATTAGTTTTCATTTTGTTTATGGAAAGCCGTTAGTGAGTGTTAGCTGGTAAATGCATCTGGCTAAAGATTTATTTTAACCTGATTTAAGAAAAAACTGAAATAGCAGAGTATTTCAGAAACCTGACAAAGTAAAGTTTTTAAAAGAAATAATGATGTATGGAGAAAACTTCTGTCTCTCTCTGATCAGTAGATTTTTTTAGCAAACTTTCTTTGACATCAACTGTTACTGCCGATTAAGACCCGGAGCAGCGTCCGGCGCAACCGTCTCGATATCAGGTTGTTCGGGCGAGATTCGAATACAAGCGGCGAAATGTTCGGGTTTAATTTCAACCAACTCAGGTTCATTTTGTTTGCAAGCCTCAATTACGAATGGACAGCGCGTGTGAAACCGGCAGCCTGACGGTGGGTTAATCGGCGAAGGAACATCGCCTTTTAAAATAATTCGCTGGCGAGTCGCTTCAATTACTGGATCTGGAACAGGAACTGCGGAAATCAGCGCCTTAGTGTAGGGCATGAGAGGTTCGGCGTAAACGGTTTTGGCATTCCCGAGTTCGACGATTTTTCCCAAATACATAACCGCGACGCGATCAGCAACGTGCCTGATTGCCCGCAGATCATGAGATATAAAAAGATAAGTGATGTTTCGTTGACGTTGAATCTCCGCCATCAAGTTCATGATTTGAGCTTGGATTGAAACGTCCAGGGCGGAAATAGGTTCATCGGCGACAATAAATTCAGGCTCTACCGAAAGGGCGCGGGCGATTCCGATGCGTTGGCGCTGCCCGCCGGAAAACTCGTGCGGGTATCGTTTGATAAAACGGCGGCTCAAGCCAACCGTTTCCATCAATTCCTGTACTTTAGTTTCGACGTTTCCATTTGCCAAGCCAAAAGTACGTATCGGTTCGCCGATGATTTGCCCGACCGTCATTCGCGGATTGAGCGAAGCATATGGATCCTGGAAAATCATTTGCAGATTTTTGCGTTCGGTTCGCATCGCGCTCTGTGAAAGATGCGCCAAATCTTTGCCGTTGTATAAAACTTGTCCGCCGGTCGGCTCTGTCAGACGTAAAATCGCTTTGCCCAGCGTTGATTTACCACAGCCCGACTCTCCGACCAGTCCGAGAGTTTCGCCCGTTTTGATGTCAAGCGAGACTCCATCAACTGCTTTTACGTATTTTGCCGCGCTTATTAAACCGCCGCCGATTTTGTAATAAACTTTTAAGTTTTGAATTGAAATTAAATTGTTTCCGTTGGTGTTCGTCATTTGTTATTCAATTCCCTTTCCGCAATTGATTCGGCATACACCTCAGCGGCGAAATGACAAAGCGAATTATGAGTTTCGTTAATCTGGATGAACGGCGGAAATTCTTGGCGGCAGATGTCTTGTGCCCTCTCGCAACGCGGCTCAAACGGGCAGCCCGGTGGCAAGTGCGCCACGTCGGGCGGTAAACCCGGAATTTGATAAAGCGGAGTACCATCTTCGTGCGCCGGATCAGGGACTGATTTTAATAAGCCTTTGGTGTACGGATTTGCGGGAGTTGCAAATAATTCACTTGTCGGTGCCTGCTCAAACACTTTTCCGGCGTACATCACAATAATTTTGTCGGCCATTCCCGCGACCACGCCTAGATCGTGTGTGATTAGAATGACGCTCGTTCCCAATCTGATTCGCAAATCTTTAATCAGTTCGAGAATCTGGGCTTGAATTGTAACATCAAGCGCGGTCGTCGGTTCGTCGGCAATTAAAACTTCCGGTTCGCACGATAAAGCCATGGCAATCATCACGCGCTGCCGCATTCCGCCGCTAAATTCGTGTGGATAATCGTCGGCACGGCTTTCTGCATCCGGAATTCCAACCAGTTCCAGCATTTTAATGGCATGAGCGCGGGATTGCGCGCGGGTGTGTTTCAAATGCAGTTCGGTAATTTCGCCAATTTGACGTGAGATTTTGATAAACGGATTAAGCGAAGTCATCGGGTCCTGGAAAATCATCGCAATCCGTCGCCCGCGAATTTTCCTGACTTCTTCGGTTGATTGCTGCAAAATATCTTTTCCGTCAAACCTCACTTCACCCGACACGATTTTGCCCGGCGGGGTCGGAATCAAACGCAAAATCGAAAGATTTGTGACCGATTTGCCGCTTCCTGATTCGCCGACAATCCCCAGAGTTTCGCCTTTTCCAAGTTCAAACGAAATCCCGTCAACGGCTTTAACCACGCCATCCTCGGTTTGAAAATAAGTGCGTAAATCAATCACCGAAAGTATGCTGCCGTTTTGATTGTTCATCAGTTCAAATGATTAAAACTTACGCTGCTGTGGGTCTATTGCGTCGCGCAAACCGTCGCCCAGGAAATTTAATGAAAAAAGCGTCAATGCCATTGTCACGCCGGGAAAAATAAGCTGCCAGGGGAAGATCGCAATGTTTTTAATTCCGTCTGCCGCCAAGCTTCCCCATGAAGCG
Organism: Pyrinomonadaceae bacterium; assembly: GCA_040005335.1. GTDB lineage: Bacteria > Acidobacteriota > Blastocatellia > Pyrinomonadales > Pyrinomonadaceae > JBBQUS01. Next base: position 9,817 of record JBDTZD010000110.1, read on the forward strand.
AATGGTGCTTGAACGCCGATTCCCAAGAAAGATAAAAATGCTTCTGACAGCATGACTGATGGAATCGTTAGTGTTGCATAAACTATTACGGGTCCTAAAGTGTTCGGAACAATATGTTTGAAAATGATTCCCAAAGTCGTCACTCCCGTGGCTTTGGCCGCCATCACAAATTCCTGGTTTTTAAGCGAGAGAACCTGACCGCGCACAACTCGCGCCATCGTCAGCCACGAAACCGCGCCCAGGGCGATAAACAACAAAATAATTTGGCTCATTCCCTGCCCGCCGCCAATCGTGTCAACAATTGATTTAATCCAAGCCGGCGTGTTGCTTTTGCCGAAAACCGAGAGCAACACGATAACGATCAAGATGTACGGAATCGCATAGAGAACATCAACGATTCGCATCATCAAATTATCAATAGAGCCGCCCAAATATCCGGCAATCGCCCCATATGAAATACCGATGATGAGCGAGACAAAAGTCGAAATAATGCCAACCATAAGAGAAATGCGCCCGCCAATTAAAACTCTGGCTAAAATGTCGCGTCCGGTATCATCAGTTCCCATCGGATGAGTCAGTGAAGGGGGCATTGATTTGATTAAATCCTGGTCGGACGGCATGTAATCGTAAGTATAGCCGGTTAATTGCTCAATAATTGTCGGACCCACAATGACGGCGACGATCATTATAGCCATAACAATCATTCCGAATACGGCGAGTTTATTTTTGAGCAGGCGGCGCCAAGCGTCTTTCCAAAGCGAAGTGCCTTTTGCATTTTCTTCTTTCATCATTTTTTCCAAAATCTAATAACGAATGCGCGGGTCGAGATAAGCGTAAGCGATGTCAACCAGAAGGTTGGCAACCATAATTAAAACCGAGACAAAAGCGACGACGCCCAATATCAGGGGTTCGTCGCGGTTAAGGCATGATTGGATAAAAACGTTGCCGAGTCCGGGTAGAGCGTAAATGCGTTCAACAACAACCGTTCCGGCAAGCAGACCGGCGAGGGCCGGACCGGTAAACGACACAACCGGCATCAAACCGCCGCGCAGCGCGTGCCGGTAAACGACCGTCCATTCGCTCAAACCTTTGGCGCGCGCGGTTCTGATATAATCTGAGCGCAAAACTTCAAGCATTCCTGCTCTTGTCAAACGCGCGATGTATGCCGCATAAACTGCCGCCAGAGTCACGACCGGCAAAACCAGATTGGCAATTCCAAAAAAGCCGTTCCAACGCGCCGGCGGTAACCAGTATAGCCAAAGTGAAAATACCAAAACCAGAATTGGAGCGATAACGAAATTCGGCACTGATTGACCGAGCATTGCAAATGCCATTGAACCATAATCGAGACCCGAATTTTGTCGCAGAGCTGCAATGGTTCCAGCCGTCACGCCAATTAATAAAGCCAGCAAATAAGCCAAAATTCCGATTAACGCGGAAACGGGCACGGTGCGTGCCAAAATCTCGTTGACAGATTGCCCTTCGTATTTGAGCGAACTGCCAAAATCGCCGCGCACAATATTACCCATCATCATTAGATACTGCTCTGAAACGGGTTTATTCAAACCATATTTTTCGCGAATATTTTTTTCAATCGCATCCGGCAGCTTCTTTTCGCTAATGTAAAAATTGCCGGGCGCGAGTCTCACGAGTCCCCAAGTCAGCGAAACTACAATTAATGCCATCGGTACGATGATGACCATTCTTTTGATAATAAATTGAAGCATTTTTAGTAGTCAGTTAGCAGCTATCAGAAATTGTTGGCTGCTAACCGTTAATTATTTACTGGTTCATGATGTTTTCAGCATCCGTCTCCCATTTTGCCGGATCACGTTCAATGTACACATATTTCCAAGCGTGGAGTGTTCCTGAATTTGGATACAGTCCTTTGACATACGGTTTTTTCATCCAGTTTGTAGCGGGAACATAAACCGGGATGAGAAGTTGCTGATCCATTACATATGCCTCTGCGCGCGCCAATTTTTCATAACGTTTGGTTGTGTCCAGCTCGTTATTTGCTTCGTCCAGCATCCGGTCGTATTGCGGATCAGCAAACCCGGATCCGCCGTTGTTACCAACGCCGTACTGAAGTCCTAAAAAAGTGTATGGATCAACATAATCACCGCTCCATAGAAATTGGGCAAATCCTTCGTATTCGACTGCGTTGCGGTACGCCTGAAAAGTCTTAAACTCCATGTTTTTGAGGGGAACGGTGACGCCTAAATTTTGCTTCCATTGAGCTTGCATAAATTCGGCAATTTGACGATTTGATTCAAGCGTATTATAGGAAAGCGCAATCTTGTCAGCCGGGAAGCTAGGGCAAGTGAATCCACCTCCGTTAGAATTAACGGCAAAGCCAGCTTCAGTCAGCAATTGGCGAGCGCGATCCGGATTAAATTTTTTGCGTTTCTCCCATTCCGCTTCAGACAATCCGCTTTTTTGCCGCATCTCCTCGCTGACAGATTTCCGAGCTTGATCATATTCGGGGAAAATACCGGTCGGACTTAAATCATAAAGCGGAACAACGATTTTGCGGAATTTCGCCAGCAAATCTTTGTCAATTGACAAATTAAAGGCTTGTCTCACTTTGAGATTGTCAAACGGCGGCTTTTTAATATTTATGCTGTAATACGTGGCGTTGTTTTCTGGGAAATTTAGGTATTCGGCTTTGAAAGGGCGAATGTCATCGATCCATGAAGCTGGAACGACGTGATTGTAAAAGGCGTCAATGTATCCGGTTTTATACAAATTCATTGTCGTTCCAGCATCATCACTGGGATAGAATTCGATACCGTCCAATTTAACATTCGCCGCATCCCAATAATTTGGATCACGCTCGACGATTAGAACGTCATACTGCCGATGAGCTTTAACTTTAAATGCGCCGTTGGTCACTATATTTTCAGGACGCGTCCATGCTCTACCATGTTTCTCAATCGCCTGTTGCGGAACTAATCGAAAGAGTTGATGCGCCAGCAACCCTAGGAAAAAAGGAGCGGACTGTCGCAAAGTGATGCGGATGGTGTAATCATCAATTGCTTCGATGCCTATATCTTCTGCTTTAACGGGTACTAGTTCGGCGCCTTCAAAAGCGGCTTTAAGTTTCGGATCAGCCTCGATTTTTTTGGCGCGTTCCTTTTCATCGCCGTTTAAAATCAGCCTGTCTGGCGATTTAATAAATTTATGGAATTCGGTCTCTGCTCCAAAAGTGGTTGGCGTAGTTTCGGTCACCGGATTTTCGGCAAAATCTTTAGCAAGCAAAAATTCCCCGTTTTTACGGACAAAAACATATTTGCCATTAAATGCTTGAGCGTATTTAATAAAAAAACCAAGTTCGGCCGTTCGCGAAACCGTTTCGGGCGCAAAAGCGCGCCGGAAACTATAAACAAAATCATTTGCTGTAATCGCTTTGCCGTCGCTCCAGCGAGCATTTTTTCTGAGATGAAAGATAAGTTCGTCAATTTTGGGCGAAATTTCCCAGCTTTCGGCAATTGCCGGAATTGGATGCATATCTTTCGGATCGTATTCCACCAGTCCTTCAAACATGGACATATGAATACGTGCTTCAGGCTGCCCATTTGTAATTTGCGGGTCGAGTGATTCAGGCTCTGAGCCGGTAATATACCTCAAAATATTGGCGGACGGCGGAACAGTTTCCCCATAGTAACGACTGTTTGCCGATGTCGCGCAGCCGGCAACAAATATCACCAGCGCAAATAAAACAATTGCCAGCCAAACACGATTAGAAGGATTTTGATTCACTATTTCCGCGCTCCTTAAAGAATTAAAGCTCAAATTGTGGGAAAGATTCTAGTTCCAGGTCAGGGCTACTCGTTAGATTAGCATTTAAAGTCGGATGCCGAAAAGAAAAATTTCAGTTGTTACCCCGAACAAACAAATTTTGTTTCCGCAGAAAAAAGGTTAATTTGGCGAAGCTTGCCAATTAGATTGTATTTCGACTGCTTTGAGATCAGGCGCATCAAGTAAATTCGCGTCAAAGCCGTTAACATAAGGTTTTACTAAAGCGTATGAGGATGGAAAATAAAGCGGTATTGCCGGGATTTCATCAAAGGCTTGCAATTCAGACAAAATTGGCGTGGACATCTCATTAATTAATGCAATTTCGTTTAAATTTAGTGATTGCTCGGCAGTTTGCTTCGCCAAAGGTTTTTCGACCTCGCTTAGACCGGTAGGTTTATCGGGAGAAACCTGCCCATTTTCACGCTTTGCGGTTGGCGGTTCATTAATTTGCGGAGCGTCTTCAATCGGCTCAAGCGTCGGAAGCGGAATTGGAAATCCGCTGGGAGTCGGCAACTCGTTTGGAATAGAACTGTTGGGAGGCAGTGTCGGTTCACGGGGATTATCTTTTAAATCCGAGTTTTCAGTCCGCTTAAACATTGCTTGTAAATTTGCATATTCGTCCGTGGTCGGCAGAACAACGACGCGCCGCACTAGATCAAATTCCTTGGTTGATGCGGAACTTTCGAGTTCCTCCAAACTGCTCGTTACGATTTCCGTTTCAACACCCAAATTCTTTTGCCACTGCGCGGCAACAGCCTTTGCTAGGCGATGCGCGGTATCGTTGCGATTGACAAGTAATTTAATTTTCGGAAAATCCTTGCCGCTCGGGAAACCTGCGGACGCTAAAATGTTTTGCGCTCGTCGAGGATCAAATTTAAACGCGCTTTGAACCGAATTCGGCAAAAAATTTTGAGCGGGAAACATCGCGCCATCAAGTTCGTCGTTGACGAGTCGTTCGCGATCAATTGCAATTGCTAGAGCCTCTCGGACGCGCCGGTCACCAAATGGCTCGCGCGCGCCGTTAAACTCGTAAAACGTGACGGCATTGTAGGTTGTGCGCTCAAAATCGTGGTATGTGGCGAAGAGTTTCAAAGCCAGCGGGACGATATGCGCGTTTGTCACAGCGTCAACTTCGCCGGACCGATACGCGGCTAAGGCGCTTTCGGTGTCTTTGGTCGGGACAAATCGAAGATGTTCCAGTTTGACTGCCGATGCGTTCCAATAATTTTTACTGCGCTCCAGTCGAACCCCGGTTAGATCGTAAGAAACAATTTGAAAAGCCCCGCTCGTGACAATTTTGGCTGCCGTTTCAGGTCTTCCAAACTCGCCTTCGGCGCCCGAAACCGGACGCAAAGCTGAATGTGCTGCAAGTTTTGGAAAATCCTGATCGGGTGAAATTAAATAAATTCGTAAAGTCGCATCGTCAACAGCCTCAACGCCAAACCAAGTCTCACTTTGGATTTTGGATTTTGGATTTTGGATTAGTTCTTCGGTCTTCGCTTTTTGGTCTTCGCTTTTTGACTGTTCAGCTTCATTCTTGGACGGTTCGACCAAAGAGCTTTGGACTTTGGATTTTGGACTTTGGGCTTGTTGCGAACCGATAATGTTGGAAATTAACTGCTGATGCGGTGAATTCGCGCCAAATTCTTTCAGCCTCTCCCACGAGCGAACAAAATCCTGGGCGGTAATTTGTTTGCCGTTTGACCAAACGACGGGGCGTAAATGAAAAGTCCAAGTGCGAAAATCTTCGCTTGCCTCCCACTCGAGCGCGAGAGACGGCATAGCTTCAAGAGTTTTAGCGTTCCATTCGGTCAATCCGTCAAATGTTGCGCGAACTGCCTGCATCTCGGACGGAGACTGCGCCAAAGCCGGATCGAAAGTTTTTGGTAAATTCCCGTTTGCCCAACGAAATTCTCCGTTCGCGGCAGGCGCAGTCACGCCGTAATAGCCCGAAGCCACAGGTTTTTGCAGTTCTCCCATTTCCGCACAGCCGCTCAGAGCGAAAGCCATGCACAATGACCACAAAACTAATTTTGCGATTTTTTTAGGAGAGTTCATTGATCTTCAAACAAAAACTTAAGAGTCGGCGATTTTTTTTAAAGTTTGATAAGTTTTTAAAACCTGCCGGCGCGTATCTTCAAAACCGAGCGACGAGTCAATCAAAAAATCGGCGTAAAGCTTTTTTTCTGCTTGCGGCATCTGCGCATTGATGCGAAGCAAAGCCTCGTCATAGCCCAAATTGTTGCGAATCATCAGACGTTCGAGCTGTACTTCGGGTTGGCACCAGACTACGACAATTTTATCAAAGCGCTGCCAGCCTCCTGATTCAATCATTAACGCCGCATCAATAACTGCTATTTTCCCGCCTGTGTTCTCTTGACTATTTAGCCATTCATCCTGCGCGGCAAAAACGAGCGGATGAACGATTGAGTTAAGCAGTAATCTTTTCTGCTCGTCAGCAAAAACTATTGCACCCAGATTACCACGATTGAGCGTTTCATCAGAATTCAAAACGCCGTTGCCAAAGGCTTTGACGATTTTTTGCCAGCCGCTCGTGCCAGGTTCGACAACTTCGCGCGCCGTTATGTCGGAATCTAAGACCGGACAACCAAGTTCGGTCAAAACCTCTGCGACAAAACTTTTGCCAACCGCAATTGAGCCTGTTAGTCCGACTTTCAACATTTTTAATTGATAATTTCTAGCTAAGCTTTCTCCGCATTTTGGCAGCCTTGAGAGTATTTTTCATTAGCATTGCGACAGTGAGCAACCCAACGCCGCCCGGCACGGGTGTAATCCGGCCAGAAATCTGCATGGCTTCACGCTGATTAACATCACCGATTAAAGTTGAGCCTTTTTTAGCAATAATCGTTAATCGTTTGCTTAGTTCATCCTCATCAAACAAATTTTTCGCTTCTTCGATACTTGTAACTTTGTTCATCCCGACATCAATCACGGTCGCTCCCGGTTTGAGATGTTCTCGTGTAATCAAATTGATTTTGCCCACGGCGACGACGAGAATATCTGCCTGACGAGTGTAATGAGCAAGATTTTCGGTGTAAATGTGACAAATGGTGACCGTCGCATCTTTTTTCAAAAGCATTTGCGCCATCGGACGCCCGACAATGTTGCTGCGCCCGACGACAACGGCGTGCTGCCCGATAGTTTTGATTTTGTAACGTTCAAGCAGCTCAATTACACCCGCCGGAGTGCAGGGAGCCAGCGCCTCCAAACCTTGGGCAAGCCGACCGACGTTTAAAGGGTGAAAGCCGTCAACATCTTTGTCGGGTGCAATTGCTTCGAGAATTTCGGTCGCGTTTAGATGCTCAGGTAAAGGCAGTTGAACCAAAATCCCGTCAACGTTATCGCGCTCGTTCAAATCGTGAACAATGGCGAGCAGTTCGGCTTGTGAAGTGTTAACGGGCAAAGCGTGATGTTCAGAAATTAAACCTAATTCGTGGGAAGTTTTAACTTTGTTGCCGACGTAAACTTCCGAAGCCGCGTCGTCACCGACACGAACCACCGCCAGACACGGGTGAAAGCCATATTTTTTAGCAAGTCGAGCAACTTCCTCCGCCACTTCGCTTTTGATGTCGGCGGCAATTTGCGCTCCGTCCAAAATTTCTGCTTTGCGTCTGATTGTTTCTGCTATCATAACTCAAATTTCTGATTCTAATTTCTATCAGATTAATCGTATCTTTTCGGCTCTCAAATAATTGAATAAACTTTCGTCCATGAAAAAAGTTTTGTCGTTGCTTTTTCTTCTCACATTGCTTGCCACAAGCGTTTTTGCGCAAACAATTTCCGAACGTCATCAGAAAATTCGCGCCGCGCTCGATAAAAAAGATTTTGCGTTAGCAATTGAAGAATTGCAAAGTTTGCGAAAAACTGACGCAAAAATTTTCGAACTCAATAACTATGATTATTTGCTCGGCCGAACGGCTGAAAAACGCCAGGACTTGGCGACGGCAATAACAGCTTTTCAAAGAGTTGTAGAACGCAAATCCGTGTTACAGGATTATGCCCTCTGGCATCTCGCGCGATTGTGGCGCTCAAGCGGCAATTTGATGCTCGAACGGTTATTTTTGCAACAGCTTTTACTATTCTCGCCAGACAGTTTGTTGGCCAATGCCGCAAGAATACGCATGGCGCGCAGTTTTTACGAAAGCAAAGATTATCGAGCAGTTGTCAGTAGTCAGTGGTCGGTAGTTAGGTCTGAGTCCAAAGCTCAAAGTTTAAAAGCCAAAGTTGAAGATCAAAGCCAAAGTTCAAAAGCCAAAGCTCAAAATCGAGAATGGTTGGTTTTACTAGGCGAAGCATTTCAGCGCGACGGGCAAAAAGAAAAAGCCCGCGAAGTTTTTAAAACACTTCTCGACGATCTGCCAAAACCCGATTCACCCGATGATTTCGCATTAGCGGCAGTGCGCGGGCTTGATGAACTGGATTCCTTGAAACCTGAGGATTACGGCAAAATCGCTCCGCAACTGCCAGAAAACGAACATTTACGCCGCGCCGGTGTTTATCAATTTAATCGCGCTTTTGGAGAGGCGGAAATGCATTATCGCGCTATTGATGAACGTTATCCCAATAGTCAGAATTTGGCATTTTCGCTTCTTCAGCGCGGACGCATTGCCGTTCTCGAAGAGCGATTCGACAAAGCCGTTGTTCATTATGAACGCCTTCAAAGTCAGTTTCCCAATTCAATTCAAGCGCGTGACGCTTTAAATTTTGAGGCATCAGCCTACGCCCGCCTCGGTAACGCGGACGAAGCAATAGCACGCTATAAATTGTTTATTTCCAAATATATTGACAACGCAGCTGCGCCGCCCGAAAATCCTGAAAGACCGTTTCTCAATATTATTGATGCGCTGCGCGACAAGGGGCGTGATACAGATGCGCTCAGTTGGATAGAGCAAACTCGGGCGCGATTCAAAAATCAGCTTGCGGCCGCTCAAGCATTATTTTCGCAAATGCGGATTCATCTTTCGCAAGGCGATTGGAATTCGGCTCTGCGAGATTTAGCAGAACTCGAAAATGCGCCGGATTTGGGGGGCATAAAAGTTTCCGGCGGGACAAATAGGGTGGAAATCGCTTTTCTCAAAGCGTTTTGTTTCGAACAAATGGGGCGTTTTAACGAAGCCATTAGCGCTTATTTATTAATTCCCGATGGACGAGCGGAATATTACGGCGGGAGAGCGACGGAGCGGCTCAAAGATTTGGCTTTAAATGATAAAGCTCGTAATTTTATAGCCGGAAAACTCAATTTTTATCGTGCCGCAGCAACACAAGCCGCAACCGCCAACGATGCCGAACGCGCCCGCCAAGCCGCGCAAAATGCTTTGCGATTAACAAATAATAGCGGTATTCGGAGCGAAATGCTCGATATCGCCCGCCGCGCTTATACCGTTTTACCAGCTTACAAAAACGTCCCAAGCGGTGAAATAATTTTGCTCGGACGGCAAAAACTACTTGAAAAACCTTCATCAAAGACTAATCAAAGTTCTCACCAAATCATGGCAGACGAATTTTTATTTTTGGGTTTGGATGACGAAGCGGCACCCGAGCTTGAAGCAGTTCAAAGTCTAAAGCCTAAAACCCAAAGCCCGAAAACAGACAACCTAGCATTTACAATTGCGGTGATCAGTAAACGTGGAAATTTAGCAAATCTAGCGGTGGCTTATGCCGAACCTCTCTGGAGCAACGTTCCCGCTGATTATCTGATCGAGCTCGCGCCGCGCGAATCAATTGAATTGCTTTATCCGGCGCCTTACAGCGAATCTTTGCTCATGTCTGCCGCGCCGCGCCTTGTTGATTCACGTTTCGCGCTTTCTATTATGCGCCAAGAATCGCGTTATCGCGCCGACGTTAAATCATTAGCGGCGGCTCGCGGATTAATGCAGTTTATTCCTTCGACCGCCGCTCAAATCGCGCTGGCACTTAATCAAACTGATTTTGCGCCCAATGATTTATATGATCCTCCGACCGCGATTTTGTTCGGCTCGCAATATCTAAGCAATATTTTCAAACAGTTCCCGGATCAGCCGCAGGCAGTCGCGGCTTCATACAACGGAGGCGAAGCGAACATGCTGAGATGGCTGCTCAGAAGCAAATCTACTGATCCGGACCGTTACGTTCCGGAAATTCAGTTTTCGCAGTCTAAAGATTACGTTTACAAAGTTTTGGCGAATTATCGCGCCTATCAAACTCTTTATGACGAGCGTTTGCAAAGAAAGTAAAGTCAATTGCACAATGTTTATATGTTTATTCGCAAATTTACCCCCGCTTTTATTTTCCTCGCGGCATTTGCCGCAATAATTGCTGCTTCGTCCGCTTGCCAACGCGCATCAAGTAAAACGGCGGAAACTGATGCAAAACGATATGAGCTAGACGGCAAAGTTATCTCGGTTGATAAGCAGGCGCGCAAAGCTAACATCGAACATGACGAAATTAAAGGTTACATGCCTGCAATGACGATGGCCTTTCCGATAAAAGATGATTGGGTCATCCGCGAGCTAGAACCAAACGATAAAATCAGCGCCGATCTAGTCGTCACCAAAGACGCCGCTTATTACATTGAAAACGTTAAAATCGTCAAAGCTTCGCGCGATGCGAACGGCAACGTCTCGGCTGTGCCGGAAGCTGGCGCAAACCTTATCGGTGTTGAGGTTCCCGATTTCAAATTGACGAATCAAAACGGCAAACGATTTGGTTTGCACGACTATCGCGGCAAGACTTTAGTTATTACCTTTATTTTTACGCGCTGCCCGGACGCTAATATGTGTCCGCTAATGAGCATCAATTTTTCCGATCTGGAAAAACAATTACAACAATCGCCTGAGCTTGCTGCGAAAACACGTCTTTTGAGCATTACGTTTGATCCTGAATACGACACGCCGGAAGTTTTGCGAAAATACGCCGCCGCCTATCAAGGCAAAGACGTCAAACCCAATTTCGACATTTGGAATCTGGCGACCGGGACGGTTCAAGAAGTAAAGGATGTTGAAGGTTTTTTGGGTGCAAATTCTTTTAAAGCCGATGATAACCGCATAGTTCATAATTTGCGCACCGTGATCGTTGCGCCAAATGGCAGAATCGCTAAAGTTTACTCTGGCAACGGCTGGAAGCCAGCAGACATTTTGCGCGATTTGCAGACGCTTCAATAAATACTATGAAAAGTTTTCTAGTTTTCACGCTTTTTGTGGGATCGGTTTCTGCTTGTCAAAATAATGCAGCTAACAGTAACAAAACTGTTTCCAACGTTACTAATAACGTTAGTCTGCAAAAAGATGCGACCACCATCAATTTGTCTGAGGTTAAAACCGGGCAAGGCATTGGCGTTGTGACGAAAATAAATCTAGAACTTGGTTCGGTCGAACTCAAACACGAGGAAATCAAGGGCATGATGCCAGCGATGCAAATGGAATTTTACGTCGCCGATAAAAAAGAATTGGAATCGTTAAAAGTTGGCGACAAAGCGATTTTCACCCTCGAAGATAACAAAGGCGCCGAGAAAATTATCAAAATCTCAAAAGTTGAGTAAAGCTAAAAATTATTGCCGCAAAAAAGGCGGGCAAGCCCGCCTTCAAACAAATTTGTAGTATTTTGTTTAAGCTTTGGCTTTTTTAACTTCTTCGATTAAAACCGGAACTGCTTCAAACAAATCACCGACAATTCCGTAATCAGCAATGTCAAAAATCGGTGCTTCCGCATCTTTGTTAACCGCAACAATTGTTCCAGCGTTTTTCATGCCAACAAGATGCTGAATCGCACCGGAAATTCCCAAAGCAATATAAAGCTTTGGTGCAACGGTCTGCCCCGAAGAGCCAATCTGCCGGTCAATCGGCAGCCATTCCGCATCGCAAATTGGACGGGATGCTGCTAAATCGCCGCCCAGTGCGTCAGCCAATTGTTGTGCAATGGCAATATTTTCCTTCGATTTGATGCCGCGACCAACGGCGACAATGATATCTGATTTAGATAAATCAACGGCGGCTTTAACTTCCTGGAACGGCTCTTCGGGCTGCATCCGAATCTCGCCTGCGTCAACGTTTATCGTTTCAATTTGGGCTTGCCCTCGCGCCGCGTTATCTCCGCGAAACGCGCCGGATTGAAACGTCACAAAAAAGGGGGCGTCGCCTTTGATGATCACATCAGAATCAATTTTGCCCAAAAAAATGCGGCGCGTCAGAGTAAGCTTACCGGCTTCCGTTTTATAACGAATACAATCGCCGACCATTTCTTTGCCAAAACGGGCGGCAAGTTTTGGGAAAAAGTCCCGAACCTGATATGTGTGCGCCGCGATCACGAATTGTGGATTCGTCGTTTTAATGACTGCTTCAAAAGCATTGGTGTAACCGTCGGGCGTGTAAATCGAAAGCGCGTCGTTGTTTGCAACCATCACTTTTTCGAGATCGTAACCTGCAATCTGGCTAGCTAATTCACCAACATTTGCGCTTGCCGGAATCACCGCCGAAACGCTTAAGCCCAATTCTTTACCCAAAGTCTGCGCCGCGACAACAGCTTCGAGCGAGGTTTTATTTAAAGTCGCATTTTTGTGCTCGATAAAAACTAAAATATTGCTCATTTTATTTGTCTTCTTATTTAGAATATTCGAACTTCCGCTCGCAATTTTTCGATTAATTCCGCCGCTCCTCGTTTAGCATCGCCCGCTCCGAGCATCTGTGTCTGCTTCATCTTGAGCGGAAAATAGATTTTTTCGATTTCTTGTCTAGAATCAAAACTTGTCGCATCGGAGGACGGCGTAACTTCTTTAATTTCTTTTTTCTTCGCCGCCATAATGCCTTTGAGCGAAGCGTAGCGAATTTGCGAAATACCCGACTGGATTGTTAAAAGTGCTGGTGTCTGGTAAGTAAACCATTGATACCAACCGCTTTCCAGTTCACGCTTTAAGCGAATTTTGCCATTGACGGTTTCACGGTCAATTTCGATGACTAGCGTTGCGTGCGGTATTCCCAAAAGTTCGGCCAAAATCACGCCGGTTTGCCCATAACCGTTATCGTCCGATTGCAAACCGCTCATCACCAAATCGGGCTGCTCGTCTTTAACGGCTTCCGCTAAAGTTTTGGCGATTTGGAAAGGCGACATCGTGTTGACATCCTCGACAACAATGTGAATAGCGCGGTCTGCCCCGCGCGCCAATGCGTCTTTAATCACGGTTTTGACTCGATTTGGTCCAAGCGAGCAAACGATGACTTCACCGCCGCCTTTGGCTTCCTTCAGGCGCAAAGATTCTTCGAGCGCATAACCGTCTGACTCGTTTGTTTCGTAAGCAGTGTCCGTTTCGTCAATCCATTTAGCGTCTTTACCAATTCGCAAAACAGCGTCCTTGTTGGCAACCTGTTTCATTAAAACGACGATTTTCATAATTTTAAGATAACAATGAGAAAGATTTTTAAAGAGTTTAACTTTTTTAACGAAATAATTCTACAAAAATGAATGATTATTCATTCATTTCGCACAGTAGTTTTAAATCCAAACTTGCGGTTTGAAATAGTTTAGAGTCCAAACTTTAGTTTGCAGCCGCCGCGCTTAGCGGGCGGCAAGAACACGCTAAAGCGTGGACTCTAAACAAGGATAGATTGCCTTAAATTCGACCTCGTATTTATTCGCTAAAACGCTTGAAAATCAAACAAGCGTTAGTCCCGCCAAATCCGAAATTATTTGAGAGAACGTAATCAACCCGCTGGTGACGCGCCTCGTTTGGAATATAATCCAAATCGCAATCAGAATCGGGGTTAACGTAATTAGTCGTCGGCGGCAGAGTTTCATGATGCATTGCCAGCACTGAAATCACAGCCTCGATGCCGCCTGCCGCTCCAAGAGCGTGTCCAGTCATGGATTTGGTTGAGCTGACGGCAAGTTTGTAAGCGTGTTCCCCAAACGCCTGTTTAATTGCCATCGTTTCAAATTTATCGTTGTATGGAGTCGAAGTTCCGTGGGCGTTGATATAATGAATTTGTTCGGGAACAATACCACCGTCTTTCATAGCCTTTTGCATCACTCGGCGGGGTCCCGAACCTGTTTCGTCCGGCGCGGTAATGTGAAAAGCGTCGCTGGTCATGCCGTAACCGACAATTTCAGCATAAATGCGCGCGCCGCGCGCTTTAGCAAATTCTAATGCTTCGAGGATAACCAGACCCGCGCCTTCGCCGATGACAAAGCCGTCGCGCGTTGAATCAAACGGGCGCGAAGCGTGTTTCGGATCATCATTGCGCGTGGACATTGCCCGCATTGCGGCGAACCCGGCGACCGACATCGGCGTAATTGCGCTTTCCGCTCCGCCACAAATCATTGCATCGGCATCACCGCGCGCGATAATCCGAAAACTGTCGCCGATAGCGTGGGCGCCGGCGGAACAAGCCGTCGCTGTCGCCGAATTGGGACCTTTGGCGCCATGCCGAATCGAAACATTTCCGGCAGCTAAATTAACGATTGCCGATGGAATAAAAAACGGTGAAACTCGGTCGGGACCTTGCTTAAGCAATTTTTCGTGCTCGCGCTCAATCGCCCAGAAATCACCGATTCCGCTTGAAATATACGTTCCGATTTCTTCGGCGTTGCTCGCGTCAATTTTCAAACCGCTATCGCGCATGGCTTCGTCTGAGGCGGCAATAGCGTAATGCGTAAAGGCGCCCATCCGGCGGGCTTCTTTTTTTTCGACGAAATTAAGCGGGTCAAAATTTTTGACTTCGCAGGCAAATTTAACTGGAAATTTTTCAGTGTCGAATTTTTGGATATAATCCGCTCCGCTCTCGCCGCGCATAAGGGCGCTCCAAACCGTTTCCACCGAATTACCGATGGGAGTAACGAGTCCAAGACCGGTCACGACAACACGTCTGTCCATTTTGATAACGGGTAATTAGTAATAGGTAATAAGTTTCGGAATTTAGCAAATCACAAATGATGAAGCCAAAATCAATTACTTATTACCTATTACCTATTACTAATCCTTTTTGTGCTGTTCAACGTAAGTAAAAGCATCACCAACGCTTTGAATCTTTTCTGCATCTTCGTCTGGAATTTCAATACCAAATTCCTCTTCAAAACGCATGACAAGTTCCACGAGATCTAGCGAATCTGCGCCAAGATCGTCGATAAAACGCGCATTTGCCGTGACTTCAGCTTCGTCAACACCAAGTTCGTCAACAATGATTTGTTTAATTTTCGATTGAATTTCTTCTACTGCCATGAAATTTATGCTCCTGTTAGATTATTTTGAATTTCAAATTACAAACTTCAAACTGTTAATGCAAATTGAACCAGTCTTTCGTTGATTGTAGACTAATTGAATCTTGAACGTTCAGGCAATGAGCCTCGCCGTCAATTTGCCGAATCAAACTCGATAAAACTTTGCCAGCTCCGACCTCAATAAAATTTCCCACGCCGGCCGCCCTTAAAAATTCGATTATTTGCGTCCAACGCACTGGCGCGACGACCTGGCTGATAAGCAGTTGACGGGCTTTTTCACCGTCCGTGTTTGGCTCTGCCTCGACGTTTGTGACGCACGGAAAACGCAAATCGTTAAACCTAATGTTGTGCAGTTCATCGGTTAATAATTCTTGAGCGGGCTGCATTAAAGCACAATGAAAAGGCGCAGAAACATTTAACTTGAGAGCCCGCTTAGCGCCCTTCTTTTTTAAGATTTCGATAGCGCGGTCAACCGCTTCGGTATTTCCGGCAATGACAGTTTGCATAGGCGAATTCATATTCGCCGCACTACAAATTTGCTCTTGTGCCGCTTCCGCACAAGAGGCTTCAACTGTCAGCATATCCAATCCTAAAATCGCCGCCATAGACCCTGTT
The DNA here is from genome assembly GCA_040005335.1 of Pyrinomonadaceae bacterium. GTDB lineage: Bacteria > Acidobacteriota > Blastocatellia > Pyrinomonadales > Pyrinomonadaceae > JBBQUS01. The sequence continues at coordinate 25,438 of JBDTZD010000110.1, forward strand.
CCAACCGGGACGCTCTCTTGCATGAAACGACCACGCAAACGAACGGTTTTAACCGCGTCTGTAAATCTCAAAGCATTTGCCGCAACTAAAGCTGAATATTCTCCGAGGCTGTGACCGGCGATAAAATCCGGCATTTCAAAACCAGCGCTTTCCATGGCGCGAAAAGCAGCCGTCGAAACAGTCAGCATCGCCGGCTGCGTGTTTTCCGTTAATTGCAAATCTTCCGGCGTTCCGGCAAAACACATTTCGGAAAGCTTAAATCCAAGCGCATCATCGGCTTCGGCAAAAACCTCGCGGGCAACCGGAAAATTATCGAACAAATCCTTGCCCATGCCGACCGTTTGCGAGCCTTGACCCGGAAATACAAATGCGGTTTTTGTCATTTTCAAAAATCTAAAACCGAATTAGCGTCGCGCCCCAGGTAACACCGCCGCCAAAAGCAGTCATCAAGACCAAATCGCCGTCGTTAATTTTGCCAGCCTGTAAGCATTCATCCAGTGCAATTGGTATCGAAGCCGAAGAAGTATTACCGTGCTGAGCGATATTTGAATAAACTATATCTGGGTCAATGCCGAGACGCGTAGAAACAGCATCGGTAATTCGTTGATTTGCCTGATGCGGAATCACCAATTTAACATCGGCAACGGTGTATCCAGCTTTTTCAAGCATTTCTTGGGAAATTTCAGCCATTGAGCGAACTGCGATTTTGAAGAGTTCATTGCCCCGCATTTTGAAAAAATTTTGCCGCGAGTCAATAGTTTCGTGTGTTAAACCCAGCCTCGTGCCGCCGCCGGGCGCAAAAAGTTGTTCAGCAAAACGCCCATCCGAACGAATCTTTGTTGCAAGCACGCCTTTATCTTCAGAAACCGGAGCGAGCACAGCCGCGCCGGCTCCGTCGCCAAAAATGACACAGGTCGAGCGATCAGTGTAATCAACGTATTTTGTTAGAATCTCCGCACCGATAATAAGCGCATAGCGAATTTGTCCGGTCCGAATCATGCTCTCAGCCGTCGTGATTCCGTATAAAAACCCGGAACAGGCAGCGAATAGATCATAGGCAGCAGCATTATTAGCTCCCAGTTCGGCTTGAATCAGGCAACCGGTCGAAGGCAAAATTTGGTCTGGAGTCGTAGTCGCGCAAATTATCAAATCAACTTCCGCAGCATCAATTCCGGCACGTTCAAGCGCTTGCCGTCCGGCTTTAACTGCAAACTGCGAAGTGTATTCATCCGGGGCTGCCTTGCGGCGTTGCTTAATGCCGGTGCGCGTTGTGATCCATTCGTCGCTGGTATCAACTATTTTCTCTAGGTCGGCGTTGGTCAAAATTCCTTCCGGGTATGAGTGTCCCGCCCCGATAATGCCTGCGTTTTTATTGCTCATTGTTTCTTACGCTCGGCTAATTTAGCCACACAAACTTGCCTTTGGCAAGAATGGAAAACGGAAAATGGAAAACGGAAAATTGAATGAAAATGATTTATTTTCAATTTTCCGTTTTCCATTTTCCGTTTTTCGTTATTCCTTTTCTTCTTTGACTACGAGAATCTGGCGACCTTTGTACATTCCGGTTTTCAGATTAACGCGATGCGGCTGCATCGGTTCCCCGGTTGCTTGATCAATAAAGAATTGCGGAATAGCGAGAGCGTCATGGGCGCGTCGTTGGCGCGTTCTCGAATGTGAATGTCGTCGTTTTGGATTTGGCATCTCTTTTAAGAATTAAAAATGCAAAATTGATGATTTGGCTTTAAGATTGCATTCCTAACTAATTTTACATTTCTTTAATTTTTATCTTTTATTTTTTTCAGCGCACTCCAGCGCGGGTCAATCTCTGTCTCGTGACAACTGCATGAATTTGTATTTTTATTGGTGCCGCACTTTTCGCAAAGACCGGCACAATCATCTTGGCAAAGCACATGCATCGGCAAATTGAGCAAAACCTGTTCCCGAACAATTTCGTCTAGGTCTATGCGGTCGCCATCGTAAACCGATAAAGATAAATCTACAGCGTTTAGTTCAGTTTCATTATTGCCCGAACCATAATTTTCAAGCGTCACAAAATCTACGTCAAAGGCCGCATTTAGTGCAAACTGCGTCGGCTGCAGACAACGGTTGCAAGCAATTTCAATATTTCCGTTTAAATCTCCTTTGACATGAGCAATTATTGAACTCCGTCGCGCCATTCCTGTTATCTCTAAAGGCCCGGTGATTTGCGCAATTTCATCTTCTATATCAATGTCTCCGGGATCATAACGGTAAGCAAAACTAATCTCAGGCTCACTGTGCTGACTAAAATTAATAATCATGCTCGCACCATTTTATCCAAATCAAAATTTGACTCGAATACAAAAACTCTAATTATAGCGGTTAAATTGTAGGTGTCAAACTAGATTTTTGCTCACTTCGTCTCAGCGTCAAAAACATTTGCCTCAATGTCCTCTCGAAGCAATTTGACTAAACGAGGGGAACTACTGCGAATCAAGTTTTTCTTAACCTGTGCGAGACGGGCAAAAATCAAAGTTGTGTTGGCGATTTCTGCATACTTTTTGGGGTTCCGCAAGATTGCTTGTGACTGAGCCGTTAAATCTCGCGCAGAGAGAGATTGATTTAAAGCCTCTTTAGCACCTTGTTCATCACCGACGCGCAAATAAACCGCGCCCAGCATAAACCAAGCATCGGCAAAATTAGAATCAAGTTCTACTGCTTTTTGCAGATGCCGCAGAGCGGTTTTTTCGCGTCCAATTTCGGCGCAGGTTGAACCGACCAGATAATGCGTTTCAGCGTTTGGCAAAGCTGACAGCGCGCGTTTGAATGATGTGAGAGTTTCATGGAGGCGGTTCTCCGTCGCATAAATCATTCCCACGACATAATTTGCAGTAAAAGATTTTGTTTCGCAGAGAGGCTCAAGCAAAGTCTTTGCTCTATCAAATTCGCCTTCGTCAGTCATAATAACGCCTAGCAATAAGGAGATGCGCTTTTGAATCGGCGAAATTAGATGCGCTTTTTCCAAATATTCACGCGCCAAAGCGCGTTTGTCGGTTCGAAAATAATACACGCCAATAAACGAGAGAAGCGGGGCATTGGATTGTTCGAGCGCAGAGGCCCGTTCTAAAGTCCGAACGCCTTGTTTCTCATCACCATCATTGATCAGGCGAAAACCGTCTTTGACGAGATGTGTAAATAAATCTAGTTTCGTTCCCTTGGTGTTCGCCAAAATGTTTTCACTAATTTGTTCCAGCCGATTCTCGACCGCATCCTGCTCTTGATCTTCGCTTTTCTTTTTTTCCCGCCAAGAGTGCGAAAGTTTACCGCCTTCGATGACGCCTGCTGACGTTAGAGCGTCTATCAAAGTTTCAATCTGCAAATGCTCTTTCTGTGCGGTCTTGGACTGCCGCATCATTAAATCCAGCGCCTGGCTCAAACGGTCTGTCACCTGCATCAATCGTAGTTCGAGCAGAGAAATACGCTCCAATAGATGTTCATGAGAGGAGGCATCCGACCAAATCATTTCATTGCGCGAAGCAGGCGGCGTCACGATCAGCATGAGCGGCGTTCCGCATTGCGCGCACGCGTCTTCGCCCGGCACATTAGCCGCTCGACACTTTTGGCAATAACAAGCAAATGATTTCACTTTTTAGTATTCGTAAAAGCCGCGTCCGGATTTGCGTCCGAGCCAGCCAGCATCAACATACTTTTTAAGCAGCGGACACGGACGGTATTTCGGGTCTCCTAAACCTTCTTGCAAAACATTTAAAATTGCCAGACAAACATCCAAACCGATAAAATCAGCTAGCGCGAGCGGTCCCATCGGATGATTCATACCCAGTTTCATAATGCCGTCAATGCTCTCGCGCGTTGCGACCGATTCATAAAGAGCGAAAATCGCTTCATTAATCATCGGCATTAACACGCGATTTGAAACAAAGCCGGGTGAGTCCTGACATTCGAGCGGTGTTTTGCCCAATTTTTCAGACAACTCTTTGACGATTTCGTAGGTTTCATCAGACGTTGCGATTCCGCGAATTACTTCGACTAATTTCATCAGCGGCACAGGATTAAAAAAGTGCATCCCGATTACATTGTGGGGTCTTTTTGTGATACCGGCGATTTTCGTAATTGAAATCGAGGAAGTATTAGTCGCGAGAATCGCGCTTTCCGGGGTTATTTCATCAATCGTTTGAAAAATCTGTTTTTTGACGTCAAAGTTTTCCGTCGCCGCTTCGAGAATAATAAAGCAATCTTTTAAATCTGCAAGGCTCGTGGTCGTCCTGATGCGCCCTAAAATTTCGCTTTTTTGGTCAACGGTTAAAGTTTCTTTTTTGACAAAGCGGTCCAGACTTTTGTCAATTGCCGATACGCCGCGCTCAACAAGCTCGTCTTTGATGTCACAGATTAAAACTTCATAGCCGTTCGAAGCGGCGGTTTGAGCGATGCCGTTGCCCATCGTCCCAGCGCCGATAACTCCGAAAATTTGAGTCATTA